>JAFOBR010000027.1 GCA_017381715.1 Clostridia bacterium | reverse complement strand
TTTATTTTTTATTTTTTAAATTTTATTTTTTTCTTACAACAAGTGTGGTTTCGCCGCTTACACGGACAACAACCACTTCACTGCCTGTGGGAATGGGGTCGGGTTCGTCTGTAACCGCGTCCCGTTCTACGTAAGAGCCCTGAAGCAGTATGTGTACCTTACCTTCGCCCATTCTTGCGGGAGGGATTGTAAGATGTACTTTGCCTGCAGTGCCCACGGCGTTGCGGATATCTATGGTGCCGTCGCTTCTGAGATTCATTATCGCTTTGAATATGAAGGCAAGTAAAACCATCATCGCAAAGCCGCAAACAGAAGAAACGGGAATGTTTATCCACAGTGCCACGTCCATGGATTCCAAAAGTGCGCCGACCCAACCGAATATTACCAGAAAGGCTATAACACCTCTTACGGTAAATATACGGAGTCCGTCAAACCCGTTGGGGTCCAAGTCCTCGTCAAATCCGACATCTTCGTTTCCGTCAACATCCACATCTTCGGATACGTCTGTGTCTGCTCCGTCTGCATCTGCCTCCTCGCCCATACCGATAAACATCAGAATTGTCTGGATAAGAAGAACCAGAGTAGAGGGAACTGCAATACAATAGAATATTTGCGCCACCAAGCTAAGAGAATTCCACCATTCAATAATAGCCATAACGCTTTTCCTTTCATTAATTTATTTTCGTAATAATTTATTTCAAAGTAGAGAGCAGCTCAACCGCTTTATCCCGAATTCGGGCGGCGCCGTGAGCATAAAACATAACCACCAAAAGCGTACACAGCTTTTTCTTTTCGCCGGGAATACGTTCCGTAAACCCTTGCGCCGCTGTTTCTGCCGCTTTGAAAACGGTAGCTTCGTCCACAACGTCAAGACGGACATCCGAAAGCATATCCACGTATCTGTGGTACAATTCGTTATCGCTTATAAGATCATCGTCCGGATCTTCAAGTTTGCCTCCGATTATCTGAATAAGCCCGCAGATACGCTCGATCTGTAAGGAATCGCGGAGCATATTTATAATAAGTATACGGGCAAACTGCTGGCGTGAATATAATCTTTTTACAGGTGAGGTGAGAAAACCTCTTTTCACCCAATTTTGTATAACGTAGGGCTCCAAGCCTGTCATAACGGAGACCTGGGAAAGAGTTATTCCCCCCGCCGCAAAAACACCGTCAAACAAAGCTTTGGAGCTCCCTTTGGTAAGGGCGCTTACCTCTATGGTAGTTCCCGGGAATGTTCCTGCCATATTTTTTACCTCCTGTGCGGTTTCTCTTGGTACATTTTGATTATATCAAATGGTCACGTGATTGTCAATAGAAATCATACGATCATTTTACGTTTCTACACATTGCACATTTTTGAGTATATGAATTTATTGATACTACACAAAAAAATCACCCCAAGAAACCTGATGGTTTCTCGGGGTGTCTTTCTTGGGTGAATTTGTGGGGGGATTTTCGGGGGTCCCCGCAAAATATCGGCACGGAACCGATAACGGCTGTAAACGAAAATACTCTGCCGTTGTTTTGTGGGGAAGTTATCCTTCTTTTAGTTCATTTACAGTAAAATCGTTGCTTACGGGAGCTTCGATATACTCAAGAAGCTTTTGCATATCGTCGGTTACGGTGTAAAGTGATCTACAGTTTTCGTGAACGAAATTCTTTTCTATTGCCGCTTCCATTAAGGTATTAAGATCTGAGTAATAATTTTTTATATTGTAGATGGCTATGGGCTTGTTGTGTCTGCAAAGCTGTTTTAATGTGAGTATTTCAAAAAACTCTTCAAAAGTGCCGATACCGCCGGGAACAACTATAAATGCATCTGCGTTGTCTTCCATTATCTGCTTACGCTGACGCATGGTTTCGGGTTCGATAAGCTTATCGCAATGGGGATACACTATCTCCACGTCCTCTTCCCCGAAAAATTCGGGAATAACGCCTAAAATATATCCGCCTCCGCTTTTAACACCCTTTGCGGCAGCGCCCATAAGACCGTGTCCTCCGCCGCCGAAAACGAGGGAATGACCGCGAGTTGCCATTTCTTTGCCCAAAGCCTCAACTTTTTCCATATATTCGGGATCTATTGTAGGCGATGCCGCGCCGAAAACACATATTCTCATAAATTTGCTCCTTTCGAAAAGTAATATTTACCTTAACATATTATAACACATTTTTGAATGTTATGATACATTTGTTTGAATTTTAAGTTAATTTACGCTTCCATCAAATACGCCAGCAACAGGTTTACGGTGTTTTTGATACCGTCTATATGGGTGCGCTCCATTCCGTGGCTGCAATAGACCGCCATACCGAAAGCGGCGGCGCGTAAATTATTGCCCGCACGCATTGCGGCGTTTGCGTCGGTACCGTAGTTCATAAATACGTCAACGGCGTAATCGCATCCGGCTTTTTCCGCCAAGGAAACGAGGCGGGAAGTAAGCTCGTAATCGTACGGTGCGGTGGCATCCTTGGCGCAAATACTTACTGAATATTCGTTGCCCTCCAGCCCGGGGCCGATAAGACCGATATCAAGAGCTACGTATTCGGAAACGTTTTCGGGAACGTAAGTGCCGCCCAAGCCGATCTCCTCACCGTAAGGGAAGGCAAACACTGTGTTGTATTTGGGCTTCAAGCCCTTTTCTTTAAGATATTTAAGAGCAGTAAAGCAGCAGGCGATTGCCGCTTTGTCATCCAAAAATCTGCCCTTTATATATCCCTTTTGAGTATACTGAAAGCGGGGGTCGACGGAAACGAAATCTCCGTTTCTTATGCCCAAAGCATATACGTCCGCTTTGGAAGACACACGCTCATCAAGAAGCAAAACCATTGTGTCTTCGTTTCGTTCAAGGGTCCTCGCATCCTTAAAAACGTGCACGGAATGGGATCGACACGCCAAAAGCCCCGTGTATTCCCTGCCATCGCGGGTGTGGACAGTAACCGTTTCTCCCTCCAGATTGGCATAGTTTACGCCGCCCAGATTACGCAGACGGATCTTTCCGTCACCATCAACGGTGCGTACCATAAGACCAATTGTATCTGCGTGAGCGCCTACAAGCACGGTCTTGGAGGTGTCCTCGCCCTCCAAAGTTATATACGCAGTGCTCTTGTTATCGTATGTAACCGTTTCCCCAAGAGAGCGGGTTATTTCCTCCAACAGCGGATTCAACTTTACATAATATCCTGTAGGGCTGGGAACAGCCAAAAGGGATTCAAGGCAAGAAAGAAAATATTTTTCGTCTGTTTGGAATTTCATGTTTGCACCTCGGAAAATTTTGGTTATACCATATTTTAACATATATTTTTTGTTTTTTCCATATAAAAATGCAAAAACGGTTAGGTATTATTGCGTATTAAATCTACACCTGCATTTTCCAAAAAGACAAAGAATATGCAAAAGAACCGCCATCAAAGACGGTTCCTGATAAGTTTATTTAATTATTACTTTACCCTTTGCATGCGGGTCATCGAAGATAAGCTCGCCGCATTCGGGAACGTAAATATTGCCGGAAAGAGGATTTTTAATGCTTATAACGGGGGTGGTTACGGTTGCTTCCACTTCGGATTTTTCAAAGGAAAGGTCGCAATCTGTCATTTCGCAGTTGATAAGCTTTAAGCCCTTGCAATAGCAAAGAGGCTGTGTACCGATAATTTCGCAATTTTCAAAGGTTACGTTTTCGCAATACCAAGCGAGATACTCGCCCTTTATAACGCTATCTCTGACCACCACGTTCTTTGCGTGCCAGAAAGCATCCTTGGTGTTAAAAACGCAGTTTTCGAAAACGGAATCTTCTATGTACTGGAAGGAATATTTGCCGTTTAAGGTAACACCGTTAAAATTAAGCTTGTTTGAGCGAAGCATAAAATATTCGCCCTCTACCTTGCAATCGGTCATATCAATACCGTTTACAAACCAGCCGAATTCTGCGGAAACAATATCACAGCCGTAAATGGAAATATCCGAACATTCACGCAAAGCCTTTATTCCGTGGAGCTTGGTGTTGCCGATCTCCGCACCGTTTGTATACCAAAGGGCGGCACGGCAAAGAGGAGTAAGCTCGCTGTGGGATATTTTTAATCCGTCCACGTGCCAGAAAGGATAGCGGAGATTGAAAAAGCAGTTATCCACGTTGATTATTTTACATTCCTTAAAGGCGCTTTCCCCGTCTGCGGGACCGTCAAAGGCACACTCAGACACGGTAAGAGAGGTGCTTCCGTAAAAAGCGCGCTCTTCATCAAAGGTTTGGTTTTTAACAATGTTGCTCATATACGTTTTCTCTTTTCTTATTAATGGATATATTATACAACCTTTTTATTTAAAATGCAATATTCAAATAACGGCGGGAATATTTCCCGCCGTACGATGTTATTTTCTTTTGTCTGTTGCCGAAGCTGCTGCATAATAAATGGGAATGGTAATATACAATATCCAGCAAGGGTGCCATAAATCCCATTGCATACCGAGGATGCAATACACGAACGTAATAAATACGGGATACGCAAAGGGGGATAATCTTTTTGTCCGCACGCATTCGAGCACGGAATAGTATACGGGAATGGTGATAAACACGGTCCAGGCGATTCCCCAGCCATCAAGCAAAAAGCCCCACAGCAAAAATACAGCCGTAGCAAATATAGGATACGGCAGGGCGTGTAAAATACGCAGAGTTTTTCTCTTTTTATCTGCAGGGGTGCCGTCATCACTGTAATATGCTTCCGCCTCTGCGTCTTCCTTATCGTCTTCGTCCTCGTACTCTTCTTGTGCATCTGTTTTTTCTGTTTTTTCAGGCGCCGGTCTGCCGATAAGCTCATCCAAAGAAATATCATAAAGATTTGCTATTGTTATTAAATTATCCGTATCGGGCATAGATGCGCCGCACTCCCATTTGGAAACCGCTTGTCTGGATACACCTAATTTTTCTGCAAATGCTTCTTGGGATAACCCTGCTTGCTTTCTTAATTCATAAAGTTTGTTTCCCAGAATTTCGCCGTTTGTCATAAGTATTCCTCCTTGCAGTGTATGTCGGTCGTTTATTACGGGTATATTTTACAACAAACCTTCGTTTTTTGCAACCGTCTTTACATAGCAATACCGCAACTTTAGGTTGCGGTACTTAAAAACGGTGTTTTTGGCGAGTTTTTAGGGGTGTTCTTTTCGGGGTCCCCGCAAAATATCGGCACGGAACGGACAATGTCTGTAAACAAAACTGCTCTGCCGTTGTTTTGTGGGGGGCTTTTTTCGGGGTCCCCGAGAAAGCGTTTTTAATATATTTGTTACGTCCGTTGCGGGCGATTCGTGAATCGCCCCTACTCGCCTAAAAACCTTTCTTGGGGTGTTTTTTTAGTTTTCACGATCCCAGAGGACGTGGTAAAAGCCCACGTAATTTGTATCCTTTGTCTTTATCTTGTCGATAGCGGGACCGGGGTGGCGGTTGAGCATTCCGGTAAGAAGGTAAGGAATTTCATAACCCCAAACCAAGCCCTGCTCCTTGAGGGGGAGCATATATTCTTGAATGAATTTGAGCACGTATACCACGTTGTAACGGGGGTTGCGCAAAAAGCCAAGTATACCTTCAAGTATACAGTTTCCGGCGCCTCTGCCCATACCCATCATAGTTGCGTCAAGATAGCTTGCGCCGAAAGCAACGGATTCTACGGTGTTTGCAAACGCCATCTGCTGGTTGTTGTGAGCGTGCATACCTACCTTTTTGCCGTATTTTTCCGCTACCGCGCAATAGGTTTCGGTAAGCTCACGCACCTGCTCGGGATAAAGGGAGCCGTAACTGTCTACAAGATAGATAACGTCCACCGAGCTTTTGCCCAGCATTTCAAGCGCCTGCTCCACATCTCTGGAATCTGCAGTGGAAACCGCCATAATATTAACGCAGGTTTCGTAACCCTTGTTATGGCAGTACTCGATCATATCTATAGCCGCGGGAATGGTGTTTATGTAGGTGGCAACGCGGATCATATCGATAACGCTGTCTTTTTTATCTATAATATCACGCTTGTAATCTGTTCTGCCTACGTCTGCCATTACAGATATCTTAAGGTCGGTATTATTTTCACCGACGATAGCGCGGATATCCTCTTCTTCGCAAAACTTCCACTTTCCGTATGCCTTTTCATCAAACAGATCTTTGGAAGCCTTGTAGCCGAATTCCATATAATCTACGCCTGCTTTTATATTTGCCTGATATAAAGCTTTTACGAAATCGTCTGTAAAAAAGAAATTATTAACAAGACCTCCGTCACGAATAGTGGCGTCAAGCACCTTTATATCGGGACGGTAGATCATAAGATTACCTTTTTGTGCCATTGGTCGTTCCTCCTTAGGAAAAAGTGATTAGCGGCAGTATACCACATATAAAAGTAAAAATAAAGAGGTAATTTTGTTTTTTTACCGAATTTAATCTATAAGTCCTGCGAAATATCTGTTCCACGCGCCGGTGTTGCCCATGGACGAGTTCACAAGGAATAGAATATCATCAAACTGATACTCGCTGAATTTTTCACACACGTTAAGGTCGCCTGCATAACGGGGGTCAACCACAACTATATTGCCGTAATGCTCGGTAAGGAAGGGAATGAATGCGTTTGCATAAGAATCCTTAATAACCATAATGCACTTGTCCTGATCGTTTTCGGGTACGTTGATAACCATATAAGGATGGTCGCCGCCGATAAATGCGGGGTATCCCTTAATAGAAGTGACAATGCAGGTTTTATAGGTTGATACACCGAAACCGCCGTATATGGTCATCGTACACTCTTTTGTGGGCATATAGGCTTCGATAGTATCGGTAAAATATTTTACGCGGTAATCTCCGGTGTAATTATACATAGAGCCTATGTAATTTTCTCGTATTATCTGCACGTCAAACGCTTCTATGGGAGTAGGCTCAAAGCCGATAGAGCGTACGAATTCCGCATAAGCATAATATGCGCCACGCTGTGTCCAATGATGGTCGCTTTTAAAATACAGATATTCATCCAGATGGTCGGCGTATGCGTTTTTAAGGTTTACAAAGTTTATTGCTTCGTTGGTAATAGCCGCTTCCATTTTATCCAGAATAGCGCTTTGGCTGGAAATACGGGCGTTAACATCGGGGTCGGTAATAATTATGGTGGCAAGAGGCGCGATAACTACGTTTATACGGGATTCGGGGAATAGTTCCACGTATCTATCGTAAACCTCTGCATATTTGGGCGCTTGCGTGGCGCTGAAATATGACTGTGTATACGCGGCACCTTTATATAAAACGAATCCGCCGTCAAGATATATGGGCTTGCCGTCGTCAACGTAAGGCGGTAAAACGATCTCGGGCTGTGAGGTTTCGGGCTGGGAGGTTTCGGGAGTTGACACTTCGGGGGTGGATTCTTCTTCCTCGGACACCTCGGGGACAGATTCTTCCTCTGATATTTCTTCACTTATCTCTTCGGAAACATCCATACTTTCGGTTTCTTCGGAAATATCGCTATCTTCGGGCAGAGAATCTTCGCTTTCTTCGGGGCTGTTTTCCGTAAAGGAAACATCTTGCGAAGTCGTATCGGGAATTGATGTATTTGTGTTGCTGTCGCATCCGGAAAATGAAAGAAGGAGCAAAAACAGCAAAACAGATGCGGTAATCTTTTTCATATATAAGCCTTCCAAATCTTTATAATGCACAAGTATAACACATCTTCTGCCACATTTCAAGTTGTGGTTTGTACAAATAAAACGGTTGACATACCGCCTTTTTATGCTATACTGAAATAAAAAGGAGTTTTTTACATACGATGAAGCTTACCAAAGGAATACATCATATTGCAATAAAAGCAAAGGGAATTGAAAAATATAACGAAACCGTAAATTTCTATACCAACGTTTTGGGAATGGAAACGGTGAGAAGCTGGGGCGAAGGAGATAATCTGGGAACTATGGTAGACACCGGCAACAGCGTGATGGAGATATTCTCCAACGCACCCGATGTGTTCGGTGAAGGCGCTTTGCGCCATATCGCTTTTGACGTTGAAGATACCGACGCTTGCATAAACGCTGTAAAATCCGCAGGCTACACCGTGACCGTTGAACCTACGGACATAGTTATTCAGGCAGACAAGCCTCTGGGAGCAAGAATTGCTTTCTGTATCGGCCCCGTGGGAGAAACAATAGAATTTTTCCAGGTAAAATAAAAAGAAGAAGACACTTCGTAAAGAGGTGTCTTCTTTTTGTTTTCTTTGGTTGGACTTATGCTTCAAGCAGCTTGAGTATTTTTTCCTTGGGGATAACGCCCACGGATTTATTTACCGTTTCGCCGTTTTTCATAACGATAAGGGTAGGAATGTTTGTGATACCGAACTGCTTTGCCAAAGCACCATCTTTGTCTACGTCAATTTTGCAAATTGCGTATTCGGGGTGCTCTGCGGCGATTTCTTCTATGATGGGAGCGATCATACGGCAGGGACCGCACCAGGTTGCCCAGAAATCTATGAGCACGGTTTTTTCGGATTTCAAAACCACTTCTTCGAAATTAAAAGAATCTACGTGAATTACTGACATTTGTTTTTTCTCCTTTTTTTAATACAGTTATTTTATCCCGAAATACTCTTTAAGATAAGCATCTCTTCTTGAAAGCCATTCCTTGAGCTCCTTTACGTTTGCTTCAAAGGTTCTTTCGGGAGTTTCGTCCTCGTAATCGCTGTAAGGACGGCTTATACTCCAGCCTGCCTCGTTATAATTACGGGCGAAGGATTCGCCATAGGTTTGGCAGAGAGTATCTATATAGCCGCCGTCGGAATAAAGGTTTTCTATCTCTCCGGAAATGGAAGCATATTTTGCCTTTACCGCATCCGAGAAGAAGGAGCACTTCATAAGGTTTTTAAACCACTCCTGCTGTGCCCATATTCCCGAAGCGCTGTCGCCGGATTTATCGCCGTATCCATCAGCGTTATTATAAATATGGTATTTATCCTGAAAATAATAACGGGAAACATTACCGGTGGAAAGGTCCATATCCCAAATGGGGCCTGCATATAATATTCCGTCCTTGCGGTAGAAATACGTTGAGCCGGTAACCATATCGCAATCCTTGAGAAGCTCGTGGACAACGTAAGCGGAAACAAAGGAATCCACATCTATAAGCTTCTTTAACTTATTTTCGTTTTTGGCAGCAATGGCATCATCGACCTGCTCCATAAATTCAGTTATCTGCCGTTGCTCGCCGCGGGTCATTTCTGCTCTTTCAGGTGTATCGAAAACAAATCCTACGCCGCCGCGAAGAAAGAAATCGTTTTCGCCTTCAAGCAGAATAATACGCTCAACGATAAAATCGCCTTTTTTGGTATCAAGCTCAAGAGTGCCGTCGGACACGGGCTGGCAGATCAAATAACTTCCCTGCAGTTTATTGTTCAGATAAACGTCGCAATATCTGCTCTGGATAGCAGCAATATCACCTATCGCCGCGGAAAAATCAAAGGCAAGCTTATTGCGCATCAAAGTCTTATCGTAATGATTTGCGATAAGACACCATTTTCTGCCCTCTTTCATACCTAAAACGGAGGTTTTGTCCGTGAACTTTATGTTATAGGGCTTTTTTTCCGCAGTGGCGGTGGAATTTCCGCGGATACGAATGGTTATGGTTTCTTCGATATCGCCGTCTGTGCCGTTTACACTGTCGATAATAAAGATTTTCGCCTCTATATACTCTTCCCTGCCGATCTCCCTATCTGCGTATATATGCACCGTGGGCACGTCTGTGCGGGCATATTCGGCTTTAGCTCTTGAAACAAGCAGCTTTTCGTACAAGGCAGTGCCTTGGGAAATACATTCGCTATCATTTTCGGGAGGAGAAATAACAAAATCGTTTACTTCGGAAACTATCTCCCGATAGGATTTATACCACTCCTCTGTATACAAAGCGCGGTAAAGCTTTTCGTCCGTAAGCTTGACAAGCGCCCGTTTTACCTCCGAAGCGGTGGAAAATTCGGGCACGGAAACCTGAATATCCCCCTCGGAAGCATCGGGAATCGGAGTTGAATTTTGGCCGCCTTCCACGCATCCGAACAATAAGAAAGCGGAAAGACAAATTAAAAATGTAATAAAAATTTTCTTTTCGGTTGACATAACATTAATTACGGTCAACTTTCGTTGCCGGTTTCATAGTATTTTTTATACTGCTCGTGAAAAGCAGCCGAGCGGAACGGATGGTAATAATGGGAATATGAAAAGGTTACGTGACGAACAACGTATTCGTCTGTAAGGCGCATTTGCTCTACAAAGCGGGAAACGGGGGCGGCTTTGAAATCGGGAGTAAAGTTTTCGTTATTTGCCCAGAATTCCACACCGTCTTTGGTTTTTACCGCATCCGCCACGGCTTTGTAAAGACTTCTTATGTTTTCGATATCCACAAAGCCTGCGCCGATAGAATCCTGACAACAGAAAATATCGCCCTTGCGAAGCTTTGATATTTTGAAAAATCTGCACCAAGCACGAAACGTTGTTTCGGGAGATGCTTTTTGGTTTAAGAAGGGCGAATACATAATGGGTAACGAAGGGTCGATTTGGTTAAGCCCGTCTATATAAAGGTTCATAAACCAAGAGCCCGTATCCGCAAGCTCATCGGGCATGTGGTTGTAAAGCTCCCACGCCCAATACCAGCCAGCAAACACATCGGAATATTCGGCATAATATTTTTCGTAAAGCTCTTTCGCCATACCTACGCCGATTGCGGCTTGTTTTTCACCCCAATCGGTTTCGATACGGTTGAATTTCCACCATTCATCGGAAACATTGAGCCCAACAAATACCTTCATTCCCGTTTGCTTTGCCGCTTCCAGCATATCTTTTACACAGTTTGAGTAACAAACGTACCCCTCCTCTGCGCCAAATGCCGACAAAGCGGTTTCAAAACAGCAATCCTTAAACTTGCCGTAAGGAGTATCTGCTGTCCACTGAAGAATAGTTGTATCAATACCCACTTCAAGCAGATGCTCGAAATGCTCTTTCCATTTGGAAAGATCGTATTTGGTTGCCACAAAAGGTTGTATAAAATTTCCGGTAACTATGGGATAATTTTTCATATTCGTTTTACCATTTTTATTTTGCAACGCGTATTTCTACGGTGCATTCTTCGGATTCACCCAAAAGGTTGTTATAGGTATAGGTGAATGTATCTGTGCCGGAGAAATCTTTATCGGGATAATATGCAAAGGTGCCGTCGGAAAGGAGAGATACAGTTCCGTGCTCGGGCATAGATGCAAGAGTAAAGAGCTGATAATCCTTTTCGGGATTCAAATTTGCAGTAAATATATCGTTTGCCGCAGCATCGAAAACAGCCTTTTCCTTTGTATCGGGAGTTACATCAAGGGTGCCCTTTGCAAAGTGGTATGTTGCATCGTACTGCAGACGGCAAAGAGGATCATCGGAAAATCCCATTGCGGAAATGTTATCTCTATCGTTGTAATAAACATGGATAGAATCAATATATCCGTAAACTTCGCCGTAATAGAGATACAGCATATAATTGCGGGCAAAGGCTATATCCGACATTGCCTGACGGGTGTGCTCGATCTCTACGCTCATTTTATTATACTTGGTAAGCATTGCTGTGGAATCAAAACGCCAAAGCGGTGCATCCAGATCAAAAGCTACGTTGGGCTGCATATTCACAAAATCAAAGCCCATTTCGTATCCGAGGAAGTAGCGGTTTGCGGTATAGTAAGGAATCCACATAAAGTAGCTGCCCATATCGTGAACGATATCCGCAACCTCTGCGATAATATGAGAATCGTCCTTTTCCCAGATAACAGCTTCGTTCATCCAGTAAAATCCGCCAAGTTCCAAATTTTCATAGCCGCAATCTGCGAATTCCTTTTGGCATTTGCCAATATACCATCTTAATATCTTTTCTCTGTCTTCGGCAGTCTTGGTGGTTTCGGGAACACCGTCGCCGTCTACATCGCCGAAATTATCGGTTTCGTTGCTGATAGTGAGAATACTTACGTATACCTGCACTTTATAATCCTTATAATCCGCGCCCAAAGCGTCCTTTACAGTCTGTACGGTCTGCTCAAGTCCATCAAATCCGTATGCGCTGTGGAATGTGGCGTTAAACAGCCATTCCCAGTCTGACATAACGGGGATTTTGTGGGGTTCCTCGCCGGAAGGAAGGGGGCTGGTGGGAAGATATGCAAAACCGTCCATAAAGGTATCCTTTATATTACCGTCCTTATCAAGATAAGCAACGTAAGGAAGGAGCATGTTTTCCTTGGGATTATCAAGATCCTTTTGGTCGAGATATACCAGAGTAATATCCTCTGCCTTTATGGGAGTGTTTTCGGTAGTAGCGTACTGAGCGTTATCGTAGTTGGAATAGAAGATAACACTATCCATACCGCTGTCGGCAAGACGAACCGTGTTGCCGGTAACTGCCTTGGTGCCGAAAGCTTCCATTTCCTCAAGATATAGCCAACCGTTTGCTTCTACGCGTAAACGTACAAAGCGGGCGGAATAGGTTTTATCCAGTACGAATTCGTAATCAGCGTGGTAGTTATTTCTTGTTTTACCTTCTTCAGCGGCGTTGCGGGTGCCCACTTTATACCAGTTGACACCGTCATCGGAAAGGAATACATCGCAGAATTTGGGACGGTTTATAGCCCAATCCCCATATTCCAGGAAGCTGAGCACCAATTTATCCACAGAGGCAACCTTGCCCATATCAAAGAAGAAGTTATAGCCCATACCGCCCTGCATATAGAAATATTCACCTGTACCGCGGTCGGTGGTTACGGCACGCTTGCCATCGGTAAGTGCGGTGTTGGTTGCGGGTGCGGTGTTTT
>JAFOBR010000026.1 GCA_017381715.1 Clostridia bacterium | reverse complement strand
GAATATTACAAGAGCTATAACAAGTGCGATAGATATTATCATCCATTTGTGGGACCACCAAAGGTGCTCCAACCACAAACGGGCTTCGCTTTTTCTTTTTTCTTCCATAGTTTACTTACTTTCGGGCTTCATGGTGGGGAAGAACAGAACGTCGCGTATAGCGGGGCTGTCTGTAAGCAGCATTACCAAACGGTCTATTCCGTAGCCGATACCGCCCGTGGGGGGCATACCCAGTTCAAGTGCGTAAAGGAAATCCTCGTCCGTGGTGTTGGCTTCTTCGTCGCCTTGGGCAAGCAAAGCTTCCTGCGCCTTGAAACGTTCGCGCTGATCAATGGGATCGTTAAGCTCGGAATATGCGTTACACATTTCCCAGCCGTTCATAAACATTTCAAAACGTTCAACGTATTCGGGATTACCCGGCTTTTTCTTGGTAAGAGGGGAAATTTCAATGGGATGATCCATTACGAATGTGGGCTGAATAAGATGCTCTTCAACGAATTCTTCAAAGAAAAGGTTGAGTATATCACCCTTCTTGTGGCGTTCTTCGTATTCAACGTGATGCTCCTTTGCAACAGCGCGAGCCTGCTCAAGAGTGGTTATCTCGTTAAAATCTACGCCTGAATACTTTTTGACCGCATCTACTACGGTAATGCGCTCAAAAGGCTTGCCAAGGTCCATTTCCACACCGTTGTATGTAATGGTGGTGGTACCCAGCACTTCTTGCGCTACGTAGCGGAACATATTTTCCGTAAGGTCCATCATACCGTTATAATCGGTATATGCCTGATACAGCTCCATAAGAGTGAACTCGGGGTTATGTCTTGTATCCAAGCCTTCGTTACGGAAAACTCTGCCGATCTCGTAAACTCTTTCCAAACCGCCTACTATAAGACGCTTCAAGTAAAGTTCAAGAGATATTCTGAGCTTAATATCAAGATCCAGAGCGTTGAAATGGGTCTGGAAAGGTCTTGCTGCCGCACCGCCTGCGTTGGAAACAAGCATGGGGGTTTCAACCTCCATAAAGCCCTGACCGTCAAGATATCTGCGTATTGCGCTTATAATTCTGGAACGGTTGATAAAGGTCTGCTTTACCTCATTGTTCATTATAAGGTCAACGTAACGCTGACGGTAACGCATATCGGTATTGGTAAGACCGTGGTATTTTTCGGGGAGTATCTGCAGGCTCTTGGAAAGAAGGGTAACCTTTGTGGCGTGAATGGATATTTCACCGGTCTTGGTCATAAACACTTCGCCTTCGATACCGATGAGATCACCGATATCCAGCTTTTTAAAGGATTTGTATTCTTCTTCGCCAATGCTGTCTCTTGCAACGTAGGACTGAATATTGCCTTTAAGGTCTTGCAGGTTGCAGAAGGAGGCTTTACCCATAACTCTTTTGGACATCATACGTCCTGCCACAGAAACGGTCTTGCCTTCCAGATTTTCAAAATCTGCCTTTATATCTGCACTGTGATGTGTCTGGTCATACTTGGTTATTTCAAAGGGATCGTTGCCGCTTTCCTGTAATTCGGCAAGCTTTTCACGGCGTACACGAATAAGCTCGTTAACATTAACCGTGCTTTCTCCGCCTTGCGCCTTTACGTTTTCGTTATCCATTACTTCACCTACTTGGAAATAGATATTACAGTGTACTTAACGATACCGCCGGGAGTTTCTACGTTAATGGAATCGCCAACGCGCTGACCGAGAAGGGTCTTGCCCAGAGGACAGTCATCGGAAATTTTTCCTTCGATAGGGTCGGATTCGGTAGAGCCGACAATGCGGTATTCTTCTTCCTGTTCGGTAGCGATGTTGTAAATCTTCACAGTGTTACCAACGCTTACCTTGTCTGTCTTTATATCCTTATCATCAAGGATGGTGGCATTTTCCAGAGTTACCTCCAGCATAGCGATACGGCTTTCAATTTCAGCCTGCTCGTTCTTAGCCTCGTCATATTCGCTGTTTTCCGAAAGGTCGCCGAAAGAGCGTGCTTTCTGGATCGCCATTGCAACTTCTTTACGCTTTACTGTTTTAAGATGCTCGAGCTCGTTTTCAAGCTTCTGGTATCCTTCCTTGGATACAAAAATCTGCTTTGCCATTTTGTTACCTCTTTTTTATATATGAATATTTTAATCTTCGTTTTTAACAGCCTCAAGCGCTTTCTGAAGCTGAACGTCCTCTTCGTCGGTAATAAGATAATATCTGTTTGCCAACTCTTCGGGAAGATCTATCTCGATATCGGGAATAATGCCGATACCTTCGTAGTTTATTCCGCAGGGAGGATTATAAAAATACGTGGAAATTCTTACTCCGCTTCCGTCCGGAAGGGTGATAAGGCTTTGCATTTCGCCCTTGCCGTAGGTGGTGGTGCCCACGGTTACCGCTTTATCGTAATCTCTCAAAGCGGCGGTAAACAGCTCTGCCGCAGAAGCGGTGTTTCCGTTTATAAGCACCGCCATAGGTGCGTCAAGAGATTCTTTGTCGGTAGAGGAATATGTCTGTATAACGGTTCCGTTTTTATCGGTTGCGGTGAGTATGGTTCCCTTGGGAAGCAGCATATCCAAAACCTTGACTATAGCGTTAAGATCGCCGCCGCCGTTATTTCTCATATCAAAAACATAATATTTTACGCCGTCTTTTTTTGCTTGTTTAAGGGCTTTTTCGAAATCTGCCGCCGTGGTCTGGGTAAACTGAAGCACCTCAATAACCGCAGTATCGTCTATGGTTCTGTAAAAAACGCTTACGTTTTCCACTTTTCTGCGTGTCATCGTCATATTTTCGGTTTTATCGCCTCTTTTTACTTTAAGGGAAACTTCCGTGCCGCTTTCACCCTTAACGGCGTTTACTGCTTGGAAGTAGGTTTCTTCGGAACAAACAATATCTTCAACCTGCAGGATAATATCGCCTACCAAAAGTCCTGCTTCCATAGCGGGGGAATCGGGGAATACGGTAATGATATATATCCCCTGAGTTTCCGCATCGTAAGAAACCTGCACGCCTATGCCCACGTAGTTGCCTTCGGAGGTGGAAAGATATTCCGCCATTTCTTCTGCGGTGTGGTACATGGTGTATTTATCGCCCAACGCCGCAAGATATGCGGAGCATACCGCATCGGAAAGTAATTCGGGGTCGATATCGCCTACAAAATAGCCGTTTGCTATTTTCTCAATCTCGCTCAGCTTATCGTACATATCTTGGTAAGCCGACGTTTCGCCGCCCGCACCGGGATTTCCTACAAGCTGGGATATCTGCTCCATATACGCCTTATTCAAAGCGGTAGATGTGGCAAGATAGGTTGCTACGCACAATACCAGTGCAAGTGCGATACTTATCCAAAGCGAGACTTTTTTGTTCATTTACTTTACCTCATTAATCTCAAAAAAGGGGATTATTATTTGCTGGGTTTTGTTGCGGGATAATACTTTTTAACGTAGTATCCGTCGGGCAGATAATCATCGGGGTTAAGGTATGAGCCGTTTACGAGAACGGAAAAATGTAGATGGTTTCCGGTAGAATCTCCGGTAGTGCCTACTTTACCGATCTGCTGACCGCGTTTTACCTTGTCGCCCACCTTGACGGTGATAGACTTATTCTGCATGTGAGCGTACAGAGAGGATGTTCCGTCGCCGTGGTAGATAACCACGTAGTTTCCGTAGCTGTTATGCCATTTTGCGGTGGTTACAACGCCGTCACATACGGCAAGAACCGCATTTCCGCCGCCTGCCGCAATATCAAGACCGCTGTGGTGCTGGTATCCTCTGCCGAGGGGGTCATTTCTCCATCCGAAATAGGAAGAAACGTAATACCATACGCCGGGCTTAAGGGGCCAGCCGAAAGCGGAAAGACTGGTGTTGTAATTAAGAATAGCCTGCTCTGCGTCTTTTACTGCCTGAGCAAGAATTTCTGCCTGTATCTCCAGCTCTTTTTCAAGCTTTGCCTGGGCTTCCTTTTCGCTTACCTGCTGCTCGTAAAGAGCCTTGTATTCTTCGTTAAGCTTTTCAAGCTCTTCCTGACGTGAACGGATATCCTCGTCCTGTTTTTCAAGAAGCTCGGTATAATAGGAAAGATTGTCCAAAGCGGAGTTGTATTGCTCCTGAAGGGTGTTAAGCTCTTTTTCTATTTTACCAAGCGCATCTGCTACGGTATCATTATACTCAATTATGTTGTCGAAATACTGCAAACGGGAAAGAAATTGCTCAAAGTTTTCGCTGTTAAACAAAATCTCCAAGGTATTGGTTTCGCCGTTTTCGTATTTATAGCGAAGAACGGTTGCGTACAGTTCCAGCGTTTCATCCATCTTTGCGCGCTGTTCGTCGATCAGCTCCTGATAATACGCCTGTCTTTCACCGTAAATGGAGATAAGAAATTCGGTAATCTCTTTTTCCTGGTTTACGTGCATCTGCTCTTCTTCCAGAGAGTACATCTGAAGCTCGATCTCCTGCATCTTGTTCAAGGTGCCTTCAAGAGCCTTCTTCGCTTCCTCAAGACGGGCTTTGGCAGCTTTTCTTTCGGCTTCTTTTGCTTTTTGCTTTGCCAAAGCCTCCTGATGCTCCTTCTGCAGTTCTTCATACGTTTTCGCTTCCGCTTCCATAACAACTGCGGAACCGGTTTCGCAAAAAACGGGCAGAAGGAGGGCAACAGCCACAAAAAGACTTATAATAAGGGTTTTTTTAAAAAATAAGTGTTTCATAAAATAAAGGGTGCTCCATTAAACTTTAAGGTATTTCCTGATGGAAATAACACTTCCGAACAGTCCCGCAAATACGCCGATAAAGGCAAATGCGATGGACAATACTAACAAATAATCTGTAAAGGGTGCAATAACTATTGCCTCATACTGTCTTATAACGCCGCTTATTACCTGAGTGTAAAGATAATATTCTATACCCAAAGCAATAGCCGCGGAAACAAGACCGATAACCACGCCCTCTATAACGAAGGGTGCGCGTACGAAGGAATTGGTTGCGCCAACATAACGCATTATCTGTATTTCCTCTCTGCGGGAATGAAGTCCAAGTCTTGTGGAATTCATTATTATAAACAGAGAAATTACGAAAAGAACCGCAAGCAACCACAAAGCAATGGTGGTGAGCGCGCCCTTTACGTTTATAAGGTTATCGTAAAGGTCGATATTTTCGTCAATATTTTCTTCATTAAAGCCCATTTCCGCAATAGCCTTCTTTATGTAACGGATATTTTCCGTGTCCGTATCGGAAGCGAAGGTTATACGGTAGGAAGCGCGCAGGGGGTTGTTTTCCTCTGCATCAAACCAATCCAGAAATTCTGCGTCAGACCCTTCGGATTGTTTGAATTCCTCAAAGGCTTCCTGCTTGCTCATAAATACAACGTCCACAACGTGCTCAAGGGCTTTTATAGCATCCTCGGTCTTTTTGTCGTATTCGTGAAGATTGTATTCGTTTTCTTCTTTGCTTTCTTCGGCGCTTTCCCCGCTCTCTTCGCCTTCTTCGGCTTCGGGAGCATCGTCCAGCCAGACGATCATTTTGTTTACGTCGTCAAGCGCTTCAAAGTTTTTATTAATGTTGTCAATTATCAAAGCAAAGGTACCGGTAACCACCATACAGCACACAAGAACCAAAAGGCTGGCTGTGCTCATAATGGGGTTTCTGAATATACCCTTTATGCCTTGGCCGATATGAAAGAAAAAGGTGTTTATAAGCTTCATTGCTCTGCTCCTTCCTCTTCTTTATCCGCATGCTCCGGTTCGGCAGGTGCAGGTGCGGCTTTTGCAGGTGTATCACTTACGATATGGCCGTTTTCTATCTTGATCACGCGCTTGTTGTAATAGTTGACCATATTATGATCGTGGGTTACCACGATAATGGTCTTGTCCATTTTGTTAATGCGCATAAGCAGTTCGAATATTGCCTTGCTCATTTCGGGGTCGATATTTCCCGTAGGCTCGTCTGCTATAATTATATCGGGATTGTTTACCAGCGCGCGGGCGATAGCGATACGCTGTCTTTCACCGCCGGACATTTTATCCGGATAGCTCTTTGCGCGGTGGGCAAGTCCCACAAGGCTCAAAACGTGTGGAACGCGTTTTTTGATCTCGGAAGGGCGGGCGCCTACAACACGCATGGCAAACGCCACGTTTTCGTATACGGTTTTGTTATCAAACAGTCTGAAATCCTGAAACACCATACCGATAGAACGGCGGAGCTTGGGGATCTTATATCTTCTCAGACGGTGCATTCTGAAATCGTTTATGTACATTTCACCGTCGGAAACTCTTTCCTCTGCTATAAGAAGCTTGGTAAGCGTGGTTTTTCCCGCACCGGACTGACCGACAACAAATACGAATTCGTTATCCTCTATTGTAAGATCAATATTCCTCAAAGCAGCATTGCCGTTGGGGTATATCATGGAAACGTTTTTTAATTCGATCATAACAATTTACTTTCCTGATGCTTAATACATCATAGGCTTGGAGGTTACGTATTTTTTAACCATAAGGGCAACCTTGAAGGTGATAGCGTTATCAAACTCACGCAGATCAAGTCCCGTAACCTTTTTAATTTTCTCAAGTCTGTAAACCAAGGTGTTTCTGTGAACGAACAGCTTTCTGGAGGTTTCGGAAACGTTAAGGTTGTTTTCGAAGAAGGTCTGGATAGTGGTAAGTGTTTCCTGGTCCAGCGCCTCAAAGGAGCCCTTCTTGAATACCTCCTGCAAGAACATTTCGCACAGAGTGGTGGGAAGCTGGTAGATAAGTCTGCCGATACCGAGGCTTTCGTAATTGATAGTGGTCTTTTCGGTATCAAATACCTTACCCACCTCCAAAGCAACCTGCGCATCCTTAAAGGAACGGGCAAGGTCCTTTACCGTGCTTACAACGGTACCGATACCTACGGTAGCCTTTATAAGGAATTCGGTTTCTGCGGTATCAACGATCATTTTTGCGTAATTGTCTATATTGCGCATATCCACTGCGTTGCGAAGCTCTTTAACCAGAACTATATCGTTTTCGCTTACGCCGATAACGTAATCCTTTGCTCTGTCGAGGAAGAGGTTTTGCACAATATCAAAGGGGATCGTGCTTCCCTCGTTGTTGCCTGCAAAGCGGGCAAGATAAACCACACGGGGGATTTCCGCATCAAAGTGCAGCTCTTTGGATTTGATATATATATCGCTGGGAAGTATGTTATCGAGAATGATGTTCTTTATGAAATTGGTTTTATCATACTTTTCGTCATAAAGAGTTTTGATGCTTGCCAAGGTGATGGAAAGCATTGCGGCGGCGCTTTTTGCTTTTTCGTCGCTGCCCTCTGCAAATACAACGTATTCTATTCTTGCGTGGGAGCCCACGGGCTTATAAGTAAAGCCGTTTACTATTGCAGTGTCAAAGGAATAGGATACCTCATCCAGCGCATCTCTGTGCGATTCACCTATTCTGGAAAGTGTACTGCAGGCGATCACCACACCCTTATCATCGAGCACTCCCACAGTGCGGTCAACCGCTTCTTTCATTTGGTAAATGAGCCCCTGAAACAATTTGCTGGACATAATATTACTCCTTTTCTTCTTTTTAGTCATATACACTTCATTTTACAACATTATCTACAAAAATTCAAGTGCTTTTTCTACATTTTAACTAAAAAAAGCACTCGAAAATGTTAAATTTAATTAAACTAATCTCTTTCTGCCAATACAGACAGGGCAGAGAGCACAAATAGGGGTGCGGTTTCGGTTCTGAGTATCCGTTTTCCCAGTCCGGCAAGGGGAATATTTCTCTCTTTTGCAAGCTCAATTTCCCCTGCGGATATGCCGCCCTCGGGGCCGATATAAAAGGCGACGCTTGCAAAGGTCCCCGCTTCTTCAACTATCTCTCGTATAGGGCGCACGGTATCGCCCTCGTAGCATATAAAGTGAAGCTCCGCTTTGCACAATTCCTCCAGCATCTGCTTGTAGGAAAGGGCGTCTTTTACCTCGGGCACAATTCCTCGTCCGCATTGCTTTGCCGCCTCTGCGGCTATGCGGTTAAGGCGGGTCACCTTTTTGTCCATACTCTTTTCGTCGGGACGGGAAACGGCGCGTTCGCACATAACGGGCACTATTTCGGCAGCGCCCAATTCTACCGCTTTTTGTACGATGGTATCCAGCTTATCGCCCTTGGGCATACCCTGGTAAAGCGTTATCTTGTAAGGAGGCTCGGCAGGGGATGGACGGGGGTCGGAAAGGGTGGCTTCCGCCGTATCGGGAGAAACAAAGATAAGGGTTCCGTCGTATATATTTTTCTGCATATCGCATACGGTTATCTTATCGCCTTCCCGCAGACGGAGCACACGGCACAAATGGTTTGCATCCGTTCCCGTAATGGTTACTTTGTCTCCTTGGAATTCGCTTTTGGATATAAAAAATCTCGGTGTAGAGGACATGATATTATATTCCTTCCTTAAAGGATGGTATAATTTTAACAAATGGGGCGGTAAATGTCAATAACGGTAAAAGGATAAATAAGCTATATATTGACATTCCCGTATTTTTGGTGTAAAATACGGGTAGATTAATACGGAGGTAAATACAATGGATTACAATGAATATAACACAGTTACCCTTATAGACGAGGACGGCGTGGAGACAGAATTCGAAGTTCTCGGCACTCTCGAGGATGAGGGAAATACCTATGTGGCTCTCGCTCCCTGCGATAGTCAGGAGAACGAATTTGTAGTGCTTAAGATAGTTGTCGGCGAAGACGGCGAGGAAAATCTTATCACTATAGATGATGACGATGAGTTCGATAAAGTATCCCAGATGTTTGAGGATTGCTTTATGGACGAATGCGATCTGGACGAAATTCCCGAAGAAGAATAAGCTTTAAAACCCATCCTGCGGTGTACGTGTAAGCGCATTTGCGTCTACCCGTGTAAAAACCCACATTTACGAAAGGGAGTCTGAAGAATCTTTGCCCGTGGTGAAGCAGGCCTCCCGCAGCTCGGCTGTCTTTGTACCCCGAAGCCTGCGGATGTTGGAAGCACTAAAGCGAGCAATAGGACACCCACCTGCCAAAAGCAGGGTTTCGTTCACGGGACACGGCACCCGCGGGGGCTTTATCTTAAACTAAGTTTGCCCCCAAAGGGCAAGTGAAGTTATCTTCGATAGTGAAGTTCACTTCGTGAGTGAAGTTTTGCCTTCGGCAAACTTAACTTCACTGCGAGCGAAGCGAAGCAACTTCACTGTGCAAAGCACAACTTCACTTTTGCTTTCAGCAAAAACTTCACTAATTAAAAAAACAAGAGCAAGAATAAAAGTTTTTCTTTTACTCTTGCTCTTTTTGCTTTAGGGGTGGCTTTTTGGGGTGATTTTTATTCACACACAACCGGCTCCCACGCGAAGGGGAGAAGATCGCGGGCGGTTACTTTAATAAGCTTTCCGTTTTCGTCGTTTACGATCACCTTTATATCGGGGCAATATTCAAACATCATCTGTCTGCAGTTGCCGCAAGGGGGAAGCACAAAATTCAGGTGTTTATCGTGTACGGCAACAATGGTATCGAACTCTCTTTCGCCTGCGGAAATTGCAATACCCATAGTTATGTATTCCGCGCAGGAACCGTGGATTCCATCGCAGTTTACGCCCTTGTAAATATTTCCGTTTTTGCACAGCAACGCGCACCCCACCGTGTGGTTGTATACCCCGTCGTCAAAATTTTGCTTTAATACCTCCAAGCCTATCTCAATAAGCTTTTTATCGGTTTCGGTAATCTCGTATCTTGTCATCTTTTGCCTCCCAGCTTCTCTTTATAAAACCAGTTTTCCAAAAGCATTGATTTTATGGATTCAAATTTGCATCCGCACAATTTTTCGCAAAGCTTCAACACTTGGTCGTTCTCGTAATCTTCAACCTCGAATCTTTTAACACCGTCTTGTAAATGAAACAAAAACACAACTTTATTTTTTATAAAATATTCGTTCCAATATTCAAGTTTCAAATGCGAGGAAACAAAATTTTCCCATTCCGCAGAAAGCTTTTCGGGGAATATTACGGTATAGTTTTCTCCGTCGGGCTTTACATCAAAACCCCGGTCTTTTAACGACAACACAGAATCATCTATTCCCATAACGTAGGAATAACACATCGAAATGTTTTCGGTTGCATATTCGTACAAATGCGGCTGTATTTCGGGGTAGGTGAGGTTTTGCGGCAGTGAATCAAAAAGCGAAATTTCTTTTATTTCGCTGTATTCGGGAATGCTTTCAAGAGTGGTTACGTTTGCGAAAAACAGCTTTCCGTAAGACTTTTCACCGTCTATTTCCACGCAGTACGGGGTAAGAAGGCGAATATCGAAATCCTTTGCCCCCGTTTCCTCAAAAAGCTCTCTTTTTGCGGCTTGCAGGGGAGCTTCGCCCGCTTCCACGTGGCCGCCGGGTATCTCCCAGGTGGTTCTTTCCTTGTGCCTGCAAAGTATCCACTTGCCCGCATATTTTGCGGCAATTACTGCGAATTTGAACTTATCTTCGGAAATCTCGCCTTGTTTAATAAAAGTTACTTTTACCACGCTTATCCCTCGAATACGATTTTTCTTTGTCCTCCATTATACCACACCGATTTTGATAATGCAATAAAAAAACAAACATTTGTTCTGTCAGCAAATAAAAAACGTGATGCTCTTTTTATGAGCATCACGCTAAAAAACATTTTTAATTATTCAGCTGCTGCTTCGGTAGCTTCTGCTGCTTCGGTAACCTCTTCGGTTGCGGGTTCTTCTTTAGCGAGAAGAGCGCGGATAGAAAGGCTTACGCGGGTTCTTTCGGGTTCGATAGCGGTAATCTTTGCGGTAACGGTATCGCCAACCTTAAGAACGGAAGCGGGGTTGGAAACGGGCTTTGCTGCGATCTGGCTGATGTGGATAAGACCGTCTACACCGGGGATGATCTCTGCGAATGCGCCGAACTCAAGTACGGAAACAACCTTTGCGTCAACAACGTCGCCTACGTTATACTGTTCGGGGAAGATCTTCCAAGGATTGTTATCCTCGGTCTTGTAGCCGAGAGAGATACGCTTTTTCTCGGGGTTAACTGCTTTGATGTAAACTTCGATAGGATCGCCAACCTTGAACAGTTCGGAGGGAGCCTTGAGTCTGCCCCAGGACAGTTCGGTAATGTGTACGAGACCGTCTACGGGACCGATGTTTACGAATGCGCCGAAATCTGCAAGAGAACGTACGGTGCCGGTGAACTTCTGACCAACTTCCAAAGAAGCGTAGAATTCTTCAACAGCCTTTTTGCGTTCTGCTCTTGCAACCAATTTGATAGAGCCTACAGCTCTCTTGCGGCCCTTCTGGTCATCGGTTTCGATAACTCTGTAGCTTACGGTCTGACCCTTAAGCTCATCCAGAGGATTATCCTTTGCGATACCGGTCTGGGATGCGGGAACGAATACTCTTACATTCTTGTACATTATGATACAGCCGCCGCGAACTACTTCCTTAACGGTGCCGGTAAGGATTTCGCCGTTTTCACATGCTGCTACTACGTCTGCCCACTGCTTGTCAGCATCAATGGATTTCTTGGAAAGAATTACTGTGCCTTCAACGTCCGAGAACTTCTTGCATACCACCTCAACGCTGTCGCCTACGTGGAATTCTTTTGTAAGATCCACGCCGCTTTCGGAGGTAATCTCGTCATACGGAAGTATACCCGTGTGTTTTGTGCCGAGGTCGATCTTAACCTCTGCCGGGCTTACCGCAAGAACGGTACCTGTTACCCTTTCCCCTGTAGTTAATGTTCTGAAGGATTGCTCGAGCATCTCCTCGAAGGAAAGATTCTCGTTGATGGTGTCTGTCATTTGTTTAATAACCTCCTGTAATATATCACCGGGAGTTGAAGCTCCTGCGGTAATGGCAATTTTATTTCGGGAAGTAAAAAATTCCTTCCCATATACATCAAGCTCTGCGGCTTCGCGTATAAATATCGCTTCGCCGAAAAGACGTGCTGTTTCAAATAATTTTTTGGAATTGGAGCTGCTTTTGTCCCCGACAACTATTGTCAGATCGCTTTTTGCGGCAAGCTCTTTAAGTTCCTTCTGGCGCTGTGAGGTCACGGTGCAAACCGTATCGAATATAAGCCCGTCGGGGCATTTTTCCTTAATAACCTCTTTGCATTTTTCCCATTCGGCAACGCTGTGAGTGGTCTGTACCACCGCCAGGGTCCCCGAAGGAATGTCGCCTATCTCCTCAGCCTTGGAAGCGATTTTGTATCCGCTTTCGGCATAAGAGCATATTCCCTCCACCTCCGGGTGGGCGGCGCTTCCTATAACCAAAGTGAAACGGTCTTTACTGTTTTCGCTTACTATGCTGTGTATCTTTTTAACAAAAGGGCAAGTTGCGTCTATTACCGTTCTGCCCGAATTATCGAGTGCTTCTTGCAAATTTTTCGGTATTCCGTGGGAACGGATAAGTATTGCGGTCCCGGGCGGTAAAGCGGAAATCTCCTCCGCCGTTACGGCATACACTCCCTTTTGCTCAAGCCTTGCGGTAAACAAACCGTTGTGTATTATCTCGCCCAGCGTGCAGATCTTAAAACCCTTTTCAAGATTTTCCTCAAGCAGAGAAACTGCTCTTTTTACTCCGAAGCAAAATCCCGCGGAGGATGCGACTTGAATTTTACTCAAACCGCTCACACACCTTTTTAAAGCAATACTTTGCGGCTTCACCGCTGTTTCCTGCGGTGGAGTATTCCTCGTAAAGTACAGGCTCGCCGATAACTACGGTGCATTTTTTGAAAAGACGCACCTTGTGATCTTTGGTTATAATGGAAACGGGTAATACGGGTGCTTTTGTGTGAAGTATTATAAGTCCCGTGCCGGGCAAAGCGCTTTCGGCTTTGGGTACTTCGGGTGTGCGTGTTCCCTGAGGAAAGATACCTACGTTGCCGCCGTCCTTTATCACGTTCATGCAGGCGCGCATTGCCTTAAGGTCTGCGGTGCCTCTGTTAACGGGAACGATCTGGGCTATTTTGGCAATAAGTCTTAAAAAGCCGTTTTTAAGTATTTCTTCCTTAGCCATAAAATGAATAGGGGTAGGGAAAGCTATTGCCAGTAAGAGAGGGTCAACAGCAGATATGTGGTTGGAACAAAGCACGAATGCTTCGTTCGGTATGTTCTTCAAACCCTTTACACGAAGGTTGAAAGAAAGCTTTACGGGTATCCAAACCAAAAGGCGGATAAATGAATAAAGTTTCACGCATACTCCCTCATTCTAAAATCTTTACACATTATAGAATATTTTAACGCAAATTGCAAGAGTTTTATAAAAAATTAACAATTAATATTATATTATCCTTTTGTTGACTAAAATTCCGCCGTGTGGTATAATAGGAAGCACTATAAGTCCAGCTCCCGAAAGGACATTTTTTGATATGAAAAAAACAATTTCTTTAATACTTATATTTATTCTTACCGTTTTGGTATGCGTTTCTTGCCAGCAAACACCAACAGACGTTTCCGAATCTGGTACGGTTTCCACTCCTTCGGATAATTCTTTTGATATTTCCGAAGTTTCCGAGTACGTTGAGCCCGAGCGAAATCTGCAGACCGTGGCTATCGCCTCCATCGGCTCTTCGGGAGATATTCTCGTTCACAATGCGGTGCGCACCAGCGGCTATGATTCCGCCACCGGTACTTTTGATTTTTCTTATGCGTTTCAGCATCTTGCACCCTATGTAAGCAATCTGGATTACGCTGTTGTAAATGCGGAATTTTCCGTAAGCGCAAACGGCACCTATTCCTCTCTGCCTTTCCGTATTCCCTCCGAAATGGTAAAGGCTTTGGCGGATTGCGGTTACGATATGGGCACCACCGCCAACAATCATATTGCTGACGGCGGCACCGCAGGTATGAAAAAGACCATGACCACCCTTACCGAATACGGTATGGATTATACCGGCACTCGCCTTAACGCAGAGGACAGCCGTTATCTTATAAAGGATATAAACGGCATAAAGGTAGGCTTTCTCAATTATTCCTACGGTGCGTACTGGAACACCAACTGCTTTAACGAAAATAATCTGGAAGCTTTTTATACCGAAGCAAAGGGACTAATAGACAGTATGCGCACAGAGGGTGCGGAATTTATTTATCTGTATATCCATTGGGGACAGGAATACTCCCTTGCGCCCAATAACACACAAAAGGCAATTGCACAAAAGATGTGCGATTTCGGCGTTGACGTTATTATAGGCGGACATCCTCATAAAATCCAGCCCGTAGATCTTATACACAGCGAAATAAGCGGTAAAAATACTATTTGCCTTTATTCCTGCGGCAACCTTTTGTCCGGCCAGCAGATCGAATGTATGGCAGGCGGAACTCAGGCGAACAGCCCCAACTGTTTTCAGGATCCTTGGCACTTTGCGGGATGTGATTATCCTGACGTAGCGGACCGCACTCAGGATACCCACCGTCTCCAGCACGGTACAAACTGTAACGATAACGGTCATACCGAAGACGGTGTGGTGTTTATAACCAACCTTTGCAGATATGAGGACGGCACTGCGGCTATTGCTTCCGTAGAGGTGGTTCCCGTGTGGTGTATGGGCAGAGGGTTTGTCCGTGCAGGTTATCCCACCAACAGCTATTTCCGTGAATATTACGCATTGCCTCTTGCGGACGGTGCAGATTGGCAGGAGAAATTCGGTCTTACCGACGATGAATATACCGAAGCAATATACTCCTACAACCGTACCACAGCGCTTCTTAACGATGGTATCAACGAGATAAACACTTATCTCGAGGAACAATACAATAACCTTAATCAACAATTTAAAGAGGGGTTGGAAAAATGAGTTATTACAATTCTGAAGAGATTAAAAAAGAAGCAAATCCTTTGCCTTGCGAAAACGGTGATAATACCGTAAGAAACCTTATATTCGGCAAACAGCCCGTTGCTATAAACGAGCTGTGCCCCATTGACGGCGAAACCGCTACTCCCCGTTTTAATTCACCTATCGATTATCCCGTGCTTACCGACGGTGCGAAAAGCGACGTGTATACTTATACGGACGAGCGTTGGTTCCGTCTTACGAGAGGGGTTTCAAGAAGCATAATCTTCCGCTTTGATAACCTTTCCGCAGTAAAGGGCTTTTCTATAGGCTTCCTTAAAGAGGACGTTTCCGGCGTAAGACTTCCCAGACGTGTGGATGTTTGTCTTTCCGAAAACGGCGTTGATTGGCAGAGAGTTTACAAATGCAGAGATATTTTCAGTGATGATGCCGCTTGCCGTGTGGACGTGGTGCGTGAACTGGATAAAACCTACCGCGCTTTGTACGTTATGTTTGAAATAGAAACTGTTGGTCACGTTTGGCTTGATGAGATCGAGGTTTTCGGAACCACTGCAATTCCTGAGGAGGCATTGGCGATCGTAGCAGAGGATTTGGACAAGGATACCGCCTCCAATATTGTAAACGCATATCCTTCCTATGATGTGCTGAACGGAGCGCAAAACATCCTGCTTTCTTATAACTGCATTCCCCGCAACAAGGAAGCAGAGCGCCGTCCCGGTCTGGGACTTATAACCGTAGACGAATATCTGCCTCACCTTGCATACATAGATAAGGACGGGGAAATGAAGGATACCTTCTTTGACGGTATGCTGTATCTGCCTTACTCTATGTACACTTATTCCGCAGAGTATAAGTGCGCAGAGGGCTGGAAGCACTATATAGAAAATACATTTACCGAAAACGCGAACGTAGATGCACTTAACAAAGCTACCGCTATCGTGGGAGAAAAGCTGGGAATTCAAAACCACAAAACCCGCGTATATTTCTCTGTTCTTCACACCAAAGTAGGTTACGGTGATTTCCCCGAAAAGTTCGGAGATATTGACGATGACGGGGTAGACGAGGTTATGGATAACTTCGCAGACCGTCAGAAGGCAATAAAATGGTGTATCGATACCACCATAGAAAAATTCAAAGCAGGCAATTACGAAAACCTTATTCACGATGCTTTCTATTGGTTTGAAGAAGAGATCGCATATTCAAATGCCGATGAAACCGCATTGCTTTCCTGGACTGTGGAATATCTCCACTCTCTGGGCTACAAGCTGTTCTGGATACCTTATTATCAGGCATCCGGATTTATGGAATGGAAGGATCTGGGCTTTGATGTTGCCTGTATGCAGCCCAACTTCGCTTTCCGTGACGGTATTCCCACTCAGCGTCTTTACGATAGCGCCGAGATAACCAAAAAGCTGGGCATGTGCTACGAGCTTGAGATCGGCGGAAGCGATCCCGCAAATGTTGAAAGATATATGAAATATCTTGATTGCGGCGCAGAAACCGGATTTATGAACAGCATAAAGATGTATTATCAGGGCGGTGTCCCCGGAGAATTTTATGCAGCCTTCAAGTCCTCCGATCCGGAACTCCGCAAGGTATACGACAGCACATACCTCTTCGCAAAAGAAAAATACGTTTCCAGAAACGTAAAATAAAACCCGAAATGCCGTGTTTTACACGGCATTTTTTGTATTTTACCACTTGAAAAACAGCGCGTAGAGTGGTATAATCTTTAAGATTAGTATTATTTTTTGAAAGGTATATTGTTTATGGATACCAATTATCTTGCGGAATTACTTTTTCCCCATATAAAAACCGTTCCCGAGGATATGGAGGCGCTGTATCCTCCCCGTAATCTTCCCGAGGGAGCAAAGGTAACCCGTTTTGCCCCCAGCCCTACCGGATTTATGCATCTGGGCAACCTTTACGGCGCTCTTGCGGACGAGCGTATGGCTCACCTTTCCGAAGGCGTATTCTACCTCCGTATCGAGGATACCGACGATAAACGTACCGTTGAAAACGGTGTTGCTCTTATAATAAACGCTTTGGAAAAGTTCGACCTTCATTTTGACGAAGGCGCAACCGCAGATGGCGATAACGGCGCTTACGGTCCCTACCGCCAGAGCGAAAGAAAGAATATTTACCAGACTTACGCAAAATATCTTGTACAGCAGGGTACGGCGTATCCTTGCTTCTGTACCGAGGAAGAGCTGGCTGCCAACCGCGCAGAGCAGGAGGCTTTAAAGCTTACCCCCGGTTATTACGGAAAATGGGCTGTGTGGAGAGATGCGGATATAGAAAAGGTACAAGCCGCCCTTAACGAAGGCAAGCCTTTCGTGCTTCGCTTCAGAAGCGAAGGAAGCTGTGAAAACAAGCTTAAGTTTACTGATATGATCAAGGGCGTTATCGACGTTACGGAAAACGATATCGACCACGTGCTTCTTAAATCCGACGGTATTCCCACATACCACTTCGCCCACGCGGTAGATGACCATCTTATGCACACCACCCACGTGGTGCGTGACGAAAGCTGGCTTTCTACTCTGCCTTTCCACATTCAGCTTTTCAAAGCTCTTGGCTTCAAGATGCCCAAATACTGCCACACTGCGCAGGTGCTTAAAAACGACGGAAACGGCAAGCGCAAGCTTTCCAAGCGTAAGGACCCCGAAGCGGCACTTACCTATTACCACGAGCAGGGCTACCCCGCAAATGCGGTAAAGGAATATCTGCTCACCCTCCTCAACTCCAACTTTGAGGAATGGCGTATGGCGAATCCCGCACTGCCTTTGGAGGAGTTCCCCTTTACTCCCAAGAAAATGAGCATTTCCGGCTGTCTTTTCAGCTTTGAAAAGCTTAACGACGTTTCCAAAAACGTAATTTCCGCCCTTACCGCTTCTGAGGTAGTGGATGCGGTTGTTGCCTGGGCAAAGGAATATGACCCCGAATTTGCAAGTACTCTTGAAGAAGACCGTGCTTATGCGGAAAGCATATTCGCTATCGGCAGAGGCGGCAGCAAGCCCAGAAAGGACCTTACCACCTGGGCAGATGCAAAGCCTTACGTTTCCTTCTTCTATGATAAATATTTTGAATATACCGATACTCTTTCTGCTTGCCCCGATGATGTGAAGGCGGTTTTGGACGGCTTCCTTTCCGTTTGGCAGGAAAGCGATGACCAGACTGCGTGGTTTGATAAGATTAAGGCTGTCGGCGAAAAGTGCGGTTATTGCCCCAATATGAAGGAATACAAAAAAGACCCCTCCGGCTGGAAGGGAAGTGTTGGCGACGTAAGCGCATTCCTCCGCGTTGCGGTTACGGGAAGAATGGTTTCTCCCGACCTGTATACGGTTATGACCATACTGGGCGCAGAAAAGGTTGCCGCCAGAATAAATGCATTTAAGGAGACTCTGTAAAATGGAAGAAAAAAACAGCAATTTCCTATACGATATTATAAGCTCCGACCTTGCGGAGGGCAGAGAGGACCACGTCCATACCCGTTTTCCGCCGGAGCCCAATGGTTATCTTCATATCGGCTCTCTTAAGGCTATATGGATAAACGCTACCGCCGCAAAGAATTTCGACGGTAAATTCAACCTCCGTTATGACGATACCAACCCCGGAAAAGAAGACGTAGAGTACGTTGACAGTATTTATAACGATATCAGCTGGCTGGGCTTCGAGCCTACGGGCGGCGTATTTTACGGCAGCGATTATTTCGGAAAATGCTATGAATACGCAGTTAAGCTTATAAAAGAGGGCAAAGCCTATGTGTGCGATCTCACCGCAGATGAAATGACCGCATACCGCGGAACCCTTACCGAGCCGGGCAAGGAATCTCCTTGGCGTAACAGAAGCGTTGAGGAGAATCTGGAATTGTTTGAGCGTATGAAGAACGGCGAATTTCCCGATGGCGCAAAGACTCTCCGTGCAAAGATAGATATGGCTTCTCCCAATCTTGTTATGCGTGACCCTGCTATTTTCCGTATCCGTCACATGTCCCACCACAGACAGGGAGATGCTTGGTGCATATATCCTCTTTACGATTTCGCTCATCCCATTCAGGATGCTTTGGAGGGTATTACCCATTCCATGTGTTCTATCGAGTTTACCAACAACCGTCCCCTTTATGATTGGGTTGTGGATAATATTGATTTCGAGCACAAGCCCCATCAGTATGAATTCGCCCGCCTTAACGTTACCCACACGGTAATGAGCAAGCGTTATCTCCGTGCGCTTGTTGAAAACGGCATTGCCGACGGTTGGGACGACCCCCGTCTGCCCACCCTTTGCGGTCTCCGCAGAAGAGGATATACTCCTTCTGCTTTAATAGATTTCGTTTCCCGCGCAGGTGTTTCCCGTGCGTACAGTATCGTGGATTACGATCTGCTTGAGCATTGCATACGTGAAGAGCTTAATAAAACCGCTACCCGCCGTGTTGCCGTGCTTGACCCCGTTAAGGTTACCGTAACCAATTATCCCGAAGATAAAAAGGAATACTTCGCTCTGCCCAACAACCCCTCCGATCCCGATGCAGGCAAGCGTGAGGTTCCCTTTACCAAGTGTCTTTATATCGACCGTGATGACGTTTCGCTTGATCCTCCTCCCAAGTATTTCCGTATGAAGAAGGGCGGGGAAGTCCGTCTTATGGGCTCGTATATCGTTAAGTGCGAGGATATTTTGACCGATGAAAACGGCGTTATCACCGAAGTTCTCTGCACCGCCGACCTTGAAACGGGCTGCGGTATGCCTGCAGACGGCAGAAAGGTAAAGGGTACTATCCATTGGCTTTCCGCCGCAGACGCAATAGAGGCAGACGTTGCTCTTTACGATAAGCTGTTTACCGAAGCGGATATGACCAAGGTTCCCTCTTCCGAATACGATAACTACCTTAACCCCGAATCCGTTAAGCATATAAAAGCGTATCTCGAGCCTTCTCTTGCAGATGCCAAAGACGGCGAACGATTCCAGTTCGTCCGCACCGGCTATTTCTGTAAGGATACCAAGCACGAAAATACCTTTAACAGAATAGTAGTTCTTAAAGACTCTAAACCTTTTTAGGACGTCCTCATTTGGCGCCGAACCAAAAACAAATTAGTCGTAATAAAAAGCAGACCGATGCGTAGAAACGCGATAAGTCTGCTTTTGTTTCTGCTATTCCGTTTTTGTAGAAGCTTTTGCGCGGTAGGCAGTAGGGTTTCTACAGCTCTACGCGCGCAAAAACTTCTTCTGCATCCAAATGAGTTAGTCCTATCCGGTTAATACCGGAACGATGAAACGAGCGTGATCAATTCACGCTCGTTGTTTTATTAATGTGAGGATTTTTGCGGGTTGTCCGCAAAAATCTACCGAAGTTCCTCGTTTCCCGTTCATAGTTCCTCGTCAAAAAATCCTCCGATTTCTCGGAGGATTTTTACTATCCTATTTGTTCAAAGCTTGTATAGATCTCTTCCGCTTGGGTTTTGGGAGAAACGCAGAATTCATCGAAGAAAAGCGTATGCACGCCTGCGTTTACACCGCTTCCGATATCTATTTCTCTGTCGCCGATCATAACGGTTTTATCCTTATCCAGCGAATGCTCTTTTACAAGATATTCAATGGCATCCGGTGCGGGCTTATAGGGAAAACCGTTTTCCACGGTGATAACCTCGGTAAATAGTCCCAGCATTCCGTGTTTGCCCAGTATCTCCAGCGCCTTTTTATCTCTGTGGGTAAACAGAAAATGTCTTCCGCCTCTGGATAATATGCGTTTAAACGCATCCAAAACGCCGTCATAAATTTTGATAACCGGCTCAAGCTCATCGGTAAGCTCGTATTTGTTAAAGGCTGCTCTCTCCTGCTCGGTCAGTTCGTAATGCCGTACTGCCGTGCCAACGGTTATGCGAAGCAGCTTTTCCGCTTCCTTTATATCTATTTCTCTTCCGCTGTCCTTAAGCGCCAGAACAAGAGCTTGGGCGGTGTGGGGATAGCTATCAAACAAAGTGCCGTCGAAATCCCAAATAAAATTTTCGTATTTTTCAGTTATTATCATGGAAATACCTGTAATTCATCTGCTTTCTCAGATTGTAGTATTTCTGCAGATCCTCGGGAAGCTCGTACATAGAATAAAGGTTTCCTTCGGTGTCTGCGGCAACGTAATCGTTTGCGGCAGGGAAGGTGTTGCGCTGTGCGTAAAGAAAATCGTAATATTCGTCGGTCTTCACATCCATGCAGTGCATAACGTAAGCCATCAAAAGCTCGTAGTTAAGCCACTCCACGTCCTGCTCGCCCATATCAAAATTTGCTACCATAAGACATTCCGTATCGTATTTACGGTAGGTATCGAGTATATTATCGCCGGAGTTGAAATAGGGGAGGGTTGCAATACGCTCGTATTCGCCGTCTTTATCGTGGTCGGTAATGGATTTAAGGTTGGGCAGATGGTCGCCGTAGAAAATGATAACGGTGTTTTCCTCCAAGCCCGAAATATAATCGTAAAGCTTGCCAAGCTGTCTGTCCGCATCGTAAAGTCCCTGGGCGTAACAGCGGATAGAGCCCTTCATATATACGGAATAATCCGCAGGTGTCTTGGTAACCTTTACGGTGTAATTATCGCGAATTACAGTGCCTTCGCTGTCTTTATCAATATATTTTCCTTCGTAATAGGAACCGTGAAGCTGTGCTGTGTTGATCATTACGAAATAATTTTCGTTTTCTCTCCACTCGTCGCCTTCAACAAATTTAATTATCTGGTCTGCCAGATAATCATCGGAAGGTCTGCCGGCAAGGCGTCTTACACCCTTAAGCTCGTGACGGAAATCGGTATCGTTAATACCGAAGAAGGGGTATACCTTCGTTCTGTCAAAGAGAGAATCCTCCCAAGCGGTAATTATCTTGCTGTAATAATCATTTTCGCCCAAAACATCAAAGAAATTTGGGGTTCCCTCAAAATCCTCGCTGTCATACATCTGGGTATAGGGCACAAATCCGGGGGAATATACCGCAAGGTTGCTTCCCGTAAATACCTCAAACTCTGCGTTAGCGCTCAGTCCGCCGAACACGGGGGAGATCATTTTGAATACGTGTCCTTCTTTTGAAAGCTTTTCGTAATTGGGGGTAAGCTCGGTTCCCGTGGGAGTTTCAAACTCAAATTCCCCAAGCTGGTCTATATCCCAGAAGGATTCGGAAAATACCATTATAACGTTGCAATCGCCCCAGGTGTCCTTGTACTTGTCCTGCGCCTGCTCAACAGCGTCTGCCAGTACTTTATCAAGATATTCGGGGTCGTATCCCTTGGGTTCAAAAATTCTGCTTTCAACAGCTTGTCCGTACATACCGGAAATAACGCCGTATCTTAAATAATATTTAAGGCTGGTGGTGGGGTAATCGGAATCTCGCTCATCGTATTTATAAAAGGTGTTGAGCGTAAAGGTGTTAAGCGGCTCGATGGGAGCGATTATGAGGAACAGCAAAAACAGAGCCGTGCCGCCTACCGCAAGTCCTTGCCATTTGTATTTTATCCGGAACCGAAGCAGTATTCCTCAGATAATTATTGCCGCCGCAATAAGACCGAACTTCCACAGTTCTCCGGAAATCTGCTTGAACAGATCGATAATAGAAACCTCCGCTACAAGATCGTTTATCGTTCCCGCACTGCGGAAAAAGTTTATATCCGAAAAATACACGGGGTTGTCCGACATCTGCACCTTGATATACTGCACTGCCGAAAAAACAAAGGCAATTACGGATACAACTGCATTGGAAGCGATAGAGCTGGTGGTGATGCAGGTGAACAGTGCATTGAACAGCACCACGAGAATATAAGAGAAAAAGTAACCGGATTTAAACTGTGTATCGGTTATGGACGTGGTGTTTAAAAAGAAATTGTTTATGCACAGATTAATTATGCAGGGAACTGCAAGAAAATGAAACACATATTTTATTGCAGTAAACCACTTGGAATTAAAAAACTTTTTCGCCCATTCCTTGGCGGTATCGAATACCTCACGGGCGGTTATTTTTTGCTCGGTGTTCATAATTTGCCTCACTCCGGTTCATAGAAAAAATAACAGACGCCCCTTTTTTAACAGGGGCGTCAAACACAGTTAAATTAACCCTTAACGAGCTTTTCGATTTCGGAAGCGAAATCGTCTTCTCTCTTTTCAATGCCTTCGCCCTTTTCGTACTTAACGAAGGAAACAACCTTGATAGCGCCGCCGAGTTCCTTTGCGGTGTTGTCGGTGTACTGCTGAACGGTCATGTTCTCTTCCTTAACGTACTGCTGGTGAACGAGACAGTTGGTATCGTAATACTTTTCAATTCTGCCGGTAACCATCTTTTCGATGATCTGATCGGGCTTGTTAGCAAGCTTGGGATCGTTCTTGATCTGAGCAAGAAGGATATCCTTTTCGCCCTGGATAACGCTTTCGGGAACGCAGCACTTGCAAACATAGAGGGGGTTCATAGCAGCGATCTGCATACATACGTTCTTTGCGTATTCTGCAAAACCTTCGGTGTTTTCAACGCCGCCTTCAACCTCGAACTTAGCAACAACACCTGCGGATCCGCCGCCGTGGATGTAAGTTCCGGTAACGCCTTCGATAACCTCGAAGCGACGGATAGACATGTTTTCGCCGATAGTGAAGATTTCCTGCTTGAGTTCGTCTTCAACGGTGGTTTCCTTGCCTGCGAACTTGGTTGCAAGAAGAGCTGCAACGTCTGCGGGCTTGGTTTCTACGATAGTAACGAGAATACCGTGTACGAATTCCTTGAAAGAAGCGTTCTTTGCAACGAAGTCGGTTTCGGTGTTAACTTCAATGATAGCGGTGCAGCCGTTAGCGGTGTAAACGTCAACGATACCGTCTGCAGCAACTCTGTCTGCCTTCTTAGCGGCAACAGCCAGGCCCTTCTCACGAAGGATCTTTATAGCTTCATCAAAATCGCCGTTAGCGGTAACAAGTGCCTTTTTGCACTCCATCATACCGCAGCCGGTCTTTTTACGAAGCTCCATAACAACTTTTGCGGAAATATCTGCCATAGTGATTAGTCCTCCTTAACTTCTTCAGCTTCAACAGCTTCGGTAGCGTCAGTGAACTGTTCACCCTGCTTGCCTTCGAGAACTGCGTCTGCCATAACGGATGCGATAAGCTTGATAGCGCGGATAGCGTCGTCATTACCGGGGATAACGTAATCGATACAATCGGGATCGCAGTTGGTATCAACGATAGCAACTACGGGGATGCCCAGCTTGCGAGCTTCTGCAACAGCGTTTGCTTCCTTCTTGGGGTCTACAACGAACATAACTGCGGGAAGACCCTTCATATCCTTGATACCGCCGAGGTTGCGCTCGAGGTCAGCCATTTCCTTCTGGAGAGCTGCAACTTCCTTCTTGGGAAGAAGATCAAAGGTGCCGTCTTCGGACATCTTGGTAAGGTTGTTTAGCTTCTGGATACTTCTCTTAATGGTCTTGAAGTTGGTGAGCATACCGCCGAGCCAACGTACGTT
>JAFOBR010000004.1 GCA_017381715.1 Clostridia bacterium | reverse complement strand
ATAATTCGAGAGATTGGTCCTATATCTCTATTGAAAGTGTGGCAGACGATCCCGAAAAGGTAGCGGAGGCTGTTAAAACCGAGATAGCAAAGCGCAAAAACGTTTTCTTTACAAAAGAAGAATTTTTGCGGGCAAAAAAGGTTATTTACGCAACGGAGTGTCTTAGCTTTAATTCCACCTCCGAAACCGCAAACAGACTCGCTTCTGCGGCTTTAGAGGGATGCGATATGTTCGATTACGCTTCGGTTATACAAAACACCGGCTATGAAGAAGTTAAATCACGCTTTATGAAGGGATACGATATGGAAAAAAGCTGTCTTTCCATTGTGTTCCCCGAAGACGAATAAAAGAAAGGAAAACCGTATATGAAAACTACCATTGCTTTTCCCGGCTTGGGAATAGAACAGTTTGAGCTTAACCGCGCGGCGTTTACTATTCCTATCGGCGACGGAATTACCGTATACTGGTACGGAATTATTATTGCGCTGGGCATTGTGCTGGCGTTTACCTATTTTTTGTGGCGCGCCACAAAGTTTGAGCACATCCGTGAAGACGATTGCTATAATCTGGCGCTGTTCACTGTACCCATTGCCATTATCGGCGCAAGAATTTTGTATGTTATTACCAATCCCGAAAAATACGATTCTCTGCTTGACGCCATAAGCATATGGAACGGCGGTATTGCAATTTACGGTGCCATAATTTTCGGCGCTATTACCATACTGGTATTCAGCAAGGTTAAAAAGATAATGGTATTCCGTCTGCTGGACGCAGTTTCCCCTGCAGTAATGATCGGTCAGATCTTAGGCAGATGGGGCAATTTCTTTAACGGCGAAGCTTACGGCTGGTCGGAGGGTATTGCAAAGCTTCCTTGGCGTATGCAGCTTGAGGGTGCATACCGTACCGAAATCATTAATGGAATAAAGACCAAGGTTTCCGTTGATTTTGTGCATCCTACCTTCCTTTATGAGTCTCTTTGGAACCTTTTGGGATTTGTTATTATTAATTTTTTGTACAAAAAGAAAAAGTTTTCCGGACAAGTTTTCCTTATGTACGTTACCTGGTACGGTTTGGGAAGAGGATTTATTGAGCTTTTGCGAACCGATTCTCTGTATGTTTTCGAAACGATAAAGCTTAACAGCGTTATAGGCTTTATTACCTGTATTGCCGGTATCGTTGGTTTGGTGCTGCTTTATATAAAGAGCCAAAAAGAAAGCAGCGAGCTTGAAAATTACAAAGCTGCATACGTTGGCGGCGAAAGTGCTGAAGTAAACGATAATACCGAAGAAAGCACTGTAACCGAACCCGAAGAAAAGGAGGTAGAAGACAATGGCGATAATACTTGACGGAAAAGCCGTTGCCGCAAAGGTTAAAGGCGAAGTAAAAGCAAAGGTAGATGTTTTAAAGCAGGAGGGAAAACGTATTCCCGCGCTGGCGGTAATTCTGGTGGGTGAAGACCCCGCCTCCGCCGTATACGTACGCAACAAGAAAAAGGACTGCGAAGAGGTCGGCTTTTTGTCTATCGGTCATACGCTCCCTGCCCAAACCACGCAGGAAGAGCTTATAGCACTTATAGACAAGCTTAACGCAGACAAAACCGTGGACGGAATTCTCTGCCAATTACCCGTGCCCAAGCATATAGATGCAGGCGCGGTGCTTGAGCGTATCGCCCCCGATAAGGACGTGGATTGCTTCCACCCCGTTTCCGCAGGAAAGCTGTTCAGAGGCACTCCCTCCCTGCTTCCTTGTACGCCCGCAGGTGTTATAAGAATTTTGGATGAGTATTCTATCGATATCGCAGGCAAAAACTGCGTGGTGGTGGGCAGAAGCAACATAGTGGGCAAGCCCGCGGCAATGATGCTTCTTGACCGCAACGGAACCGTTACGGTGTGCCATTCCAAGACGAAAGATCTTGCAAAAGTAACCAAAAGCGCAGATATTCTGGTTTCCGCAGTGGGCAGAGCAGATTTTATTAACGGCGATATGATAAAAGAAGGCGCCGTTGTTGTTGACGTGGGTATGAACAGAAATGCCGAAGGAAAGCTGTGCGGCGACTGCGATTACGCATCATGCTATGAAAAAGCAAGCTATATTACCCCCGTTCCCGGCGGTGTCGGCCCCATGACCAGAGCTATGCTCATGGAAAACACCATGACAGCTTATGGAATTCACGAGAAACTGTAAACTATGAACGATGAACTATGGAAGTTTTTTGCGGAGCAAAAAACCGAAATAATCATTCTCGTAATCTACCGTCTGTTATTGCAAGAGTATCGCTGAAGCGAGGGCTGACGCATTTGGATGCAGAATGAATTTTCGTGAGCGTGCTGTAGTAACCTACAGCTAGCGAAACGAAAATTTATAGAAAAACGCAATAAAACGAAATCCGTATTACGGATTTCTACATTAAAGCAAAAAAGAAATGGCGAGAGTAAAACTAATCACTCTCGCCATACTTTTATTTTTCTTTTGCGTTTTTCGGTCTGCGCCGAATGCTTAAGCCCTTTTAGATCTCGATCCAGGTGTTAGGTGCAGCCAAAGCTTTGTTGCCTGCTTCGATAATACCCATTATCGCTACAGTTTCATCGTGAGCGGCTTTGATTTCGCCGGTCTTGAAGAAATCGCACATAGCCTTAATAAAGTTGGGGAAGGTATTGGT
>JAFOBR010000025.1 GCA_017381715.1 Clostridia bacterium | reverse complement strand
CGGCGAATGGACTATAGATAAGCTTTACGAAATCGCAAAGACTGTAAGCGTTGACCAGGATAACGGCGTGCTTGACAGCTACGAGGACCGTTGGGGATTCCTTATCAACACCAATTACGTAACCAGTATGTTTATCGGTGCGGGTTATTCTCTTTCCGGTAAGGATGCAGGCGATCTTCCCATCGTAACCGTAAAGGGCGCAGGCCAGACAGAAGCTTTTGGCAAAATATTTGATCTTTGCAACGATCCCGCTGTAGGATATATCGAAAGCTTTATAGGAAAATATCCCCAGATATGGGATTCTACTACCGAAGCTGTTGCAACGGGACACTGCTTGTTCCGTGCCGCTACTATCGGTAATATTCAGGCAATGGCTGAATACGAATGTAACTTCGGCGTTCTTCCCGCACCCAAGCTTAACAAGGAACAGGAAGATTACCGTGTAAACGTATCTGCTGTATACTGCTCTTGCGCCGCTGTTCCCAAGACCAACAAGGAATATGAAAAAGCGGTTATCATTCTGGACGCTATGTGTCAGGCAGCCACCGGCACTGTAAAGACCAGCTATTACGATACCCTTCTTAAGATGCGTAAGCTTCAGGATAATGACGGCGCCGCAATGCTGGACATTATCTTTGACAGCCGTGTATATGATTACGCTATCATTTTCGGTTGGGGCGGAGTAAGCACCTTTATGAACCCCATCGCATTCTCCGGTTCAAACACTTTCACCTCTGCTTACGAAAGCATCGAGCAAAAAATTCAAGCGGATATAGAAAAAACAATAGAAACCTTAGGTAAATAAAAAAGACTAAAAAATGTGCATCTTTTCTTGACATTTGTAAAGAAAAGCTGTATAATGTCATCGTTTGGAAAAAAATTTTAAAGGAGTAATACCATGCCTCTTGTAAATTCAAAAGAAATGTTCGAAAAAGCATATAATGGCGGTTACGCTATCGGTGCTTTCAATGTCAACAATATGGAGATCGTTCAGGCGATCACCGAAGCTTGCCGTGAAGAAAAGGCTCCTGTTATCCTTCAGGTGTCCAAGGGCGCACGTGCATACGCAAACCACACCTACCTCGTTAAGTTGGTAGAAGCAGCAGTTATCGAATGCCCCGAAATTCCTATCGTTCTTCACCTTGACCACGGCGATAGCTTTGAAACCTGCAAATCCTGTATCGACGGCGGCTTCACTTCCGTTATGATCGACGCTTCCTCCAAGCCCTTCGAAGAGAATATCGAAATTACCAAGAAGGTAGTTGAATATGCTCACGCACGCGGCGTAGTTGTAGAAGCAGAGCTCGGCGCTCTCGCAGGCGTAGAAGACGAAGTTAACGTATCTGCAGATCACGCTCACTACACCCGTCCCGAAGAAGTTGAGGAATTCGTTGCACGCACCGGATGTGATTCTCTCGCAATCGCTATCGGTACTTCTCACGGCGCATACAAGTTCAAGCCCGGCACTAACCCCCAGCTCCGCTTCGATATTCTCGAAGAGATCATCAAGAAGCTCCCCGGCTTCCCCATCGTTCTCCACGGTTCTTCTTCCGTTCCCCAGAACTATGTAGAAATGGTTAACACCTACGGCGGCGCAATGCCCGGCGCTATCGGCGTTCCCGAAGAACAGCTTCGTCGCGCTGCACAGCTGGCAGTTTGCAAGATCAACATCGACTCCGACCTCCGTCTTGCAATGACCGGTACTATCCGTAAGTTCTATGCAGAACATCCCGATAAGTTCGACCCCAGAGAATACCTCAAGCCCGCAAGAGCAAACATCAAAGAGCTTGTTCGTCATAAGCTTGTTAATGTTCTCGGCTGCAACGGCAAAGCGTAAAACGTTTTCTTTTAGCGCAGAACAAAAACGCAAACATAGAGTAAATTGTTTCGTTTAGTGCGTTTCCAAATGTAGGGAAGGGGCTTGCCTCTTCCGAACACCCATATTAAAAGGAAAACTTCCGTAGAAGTAAAACATCTACGGAAGTTCTTTTATTTTTGTTTTGCGTTTTTTAGACGTTTTTAGTCGGGGGGCAGTAGATTACTACAGCTCCCCACTCCTAAAAACGCCTTCTGCATCTAAAAGAAATCCGTTTTCTTCTCCTACGGTGGTTTTGGCTTGAACTTTTTTTAAAAATATTTTATAATATTTGCAACCTTTTTTGTTTTTCTCACACTACCTTAATGAAAGGAGGTCAGGCAAATGGAGCAAAGATATATTGATGCTTTAACAAACGAGTATATGCCAAAGCTGTATTATTTTTGTCTTAAAAAGACGGGCAACAGTATTGAGGCGGAAAACCTTACATCGGATATACTTGTTAATATTCTGTCATCTCTTAACCGCGGAAACATACCGGTTAATTTCCGCCCTTGGGTATGGCAGATAGCCCGAAACAGATACAGTCTTTGGGCGGCGAAAAAGCACGCAAAAGCAAGCTGGGAGCAGTACGAGGATATAAGCGAATACGAGCTTGAAAGCGAAAGCGAGAGCCCCGAAGAAGAGCTCATACAAAACGAAGCACTGCTTCTTTTACGCAGGGAGCTTGCGTATATATCTTCGGAATACAGAAATCTTTTGGTTTCATATTATATCGAAAATAAAAAGATCTCGGATATCGCCGCAACTGCCGGACTTCCCGTGGGCACGGTAAAATCAAACCTTTTCCGTGCGCGAAAAATACTAAAAGAAGGTATGAATATGGCAAGAGAATACGGAATAAGAAGCTATAAACCCGATGACGTGCATTTTATAGCAAGCGGTAAACAGGAAATGAACCGTCCTTGGGGTGTGGTACAGAGAAAACTGCCCAAAAACATTCTGCTTGAAGCAGACAACAACCCCTCCACTTTAGAGGAGCTGGCGGTTGAATTGGGCACGGCTATGCCTTATCTTGAGGAAGAAGTGGAGATCCTTAAAGACGCCACCCTCCTTAAGAAGATAGGGGATAAGTATATTACAAACTTCTTCATTGCAAGCAAGGAGTGCCAGACGGATATTTACAACGCACAGCGCAGAGATTCCAAAAAACGCAGTGCATTGCTTGAGAAAATCTTGGCGGACAGTCTTGATAAGATCCGCGCTTTGGACGTGGCAGGACCTACCGTAAGCGATAATAATCTTAAATGGTGGCTGGCTATCCATGCGGTAGACTGCATTGTGGAAACGATCCCCGATTACAGCCATCTGTACCCCGAAAAGCGCGAAAACGGAGAAACCTGGGGCTTTATGGGAATGGAAATGGCAGTACTGCCCGAAAATCTTATAGTTGGACACAACGGATCCGGTAATGGCAGCGTAGAGCTTTGGGCGTACAAGGTAGGAGATTACGGTCTGTGGCACGTTGTCGGAGAATTATTCGATTCTCTTCACACCGTCTTTTTGGCAGATGCAGTTATGAATAAACGCAAGGTTGCGGATTTTACTTCGGCGGAAAAGAAAATATGGGATGCTTGTATAAACAATATCCACGCCCACGAAGGTGAAAACGGGGAAGTGGTGCCGGATATTATTGTGGCAACCAAAGAACAACTGAATGCTTTAAACGATATTCTTTTATCCCACCCCTTGGCAGAAGAATTGAAAGGAATGTTCGTGCAGGCGTTTAACAAAACCAAAGAGAGTATAAAAAGGAATATCAGTCCCCAGCTTTCCCATCTTCTCAATTACTGCGCATCTATGTTTATTCTCGATACGCGTATGATGACAGTGCACGATCTGGTGGAAACGAATACACTCCTCATTCCCGAAGATCCCGAAAACAGCAAGATCGGACTTTTTCTATTTACCGAATAGCAATCAATCACACTAACAAAGTAAAAAAGACCGTGAAAACGGTCTTTTTGTTGTTATTGGTTATTTATCATATCCTTGTATTCGTCGGAGAAGAAGGAGAATATGCTAGCGCGTCTTGCGGTGGCAAATGCAAGGAAAACTTCGGCGGTGGCGGTTTCGGAATGTTCGCCTTTTCTGTGGTCTGCGTAGGTTCCGCCTGCGGAAAAATCGCCAACCGCTGTGCAAAGTGCGGTAGAAATTTCGCCGTTTGCGGGAATTCCCGCAAACACAAGGGAGTTAAGCACACCCATTGTGGCAAGGGCAGAGGATTCCGCCTCGGAATCGTGTACGGTGTTGTCATCTTCGATACAAGAGCCCAGATAGGTAAGCAACCCGTCACGGCTGTTGTTATCGTTATATTCCTCTCTGTAAGCGGTGATCACGTTAAGCACCATTGCAGATATATAGGGGTCGCAGGAACGGTCATCCTCGTCCACGCCCCAGCCGCCGTCTGCAAGCTGGATATCTGCTATATGGGTGAGTATATCTTTAAGATTGGGCACCTCCGTATCGCAAACGTAAAACGCCATAAGCGCCATACACAGGTTCAGCGTAGGCACCTTATAAGGCTTTTCTACCGCTTGCAGAAGGGGAGAGATGTACTTGGCCGCATCGTATCCTTCCACCTCAAAAAGCTGTGTAAGCACGGCACAAGAGATAGCGGAACCCGCTGTTTCGTACACGCTGTCACCCTCGTAAAGCTGTATTCTGTGGGCAGAAATATCCGCACCCTCCAGATACAAAGCGGAGATAACGCGCCAATCTGTAATAGTTTCTCCCGCATAATATTGCTTAAGCAGGGCGGTATCTGTGGCTTCACCAAAGGAAACCTCTTTTTCTGTGCAGGAACAGAGAATTAAAACAAGGGCTAAAAGTATAATGAAAATACGTTTCATATAGTTCACCAAAAAAATTGATAGTGGTGCGATTTCATTTTGTGTAGAAGAAACTTTTAGACGGTGGAGCTGTACGAGTGTACTGCCCACCGGCACTTTCGGGGTCCCCGCGGATGCGAGAAGCATTCGTGGGGTGAAAGGTTAAAAGTTTCTACAAAAGCGCATTTTAATTAAAAATAAATTCGCTTTGCGAATTTTTACCAAAAAAGCTGACTCAACTTCTTTGATGAAGTAAAAGTCAGCTTTTTGTGTTTTTAAAACTTTTGTGCGCTTTTGGATCTACGCAAAATGCCGAAGCACCAAATTACTTAATAGTAACGGTTGCGCCTTCTTCTTCAAGCTGCTTCTTGATAGCTTCTGCTTCTTCCTTGGAAACGCCGGTCTTAACTGCCTTGGGAGCGCCAACAACGATCTCTTTAGCTTCGCCGAGAGATACGCCGGTGATTTCCTTAACAGCCTTGATAACCTTAAGCTTCTTAGCTTCGTCGAAAGAGGTGAGTTCTACGTCAAACTCGGTCTTTTCTTCTGCTGCGGGAGCTGCTTCTGCTGCGCCGCCAACTGCTGCTACTGCAACGGGAGCTGCGGATACGCCGAATTCTTCTTCAAGAGCCTTTACGAGGTCTGCAAGTTCGAGTATGGTAAGTTCCTTAACGATGTCAAGGATCTGCTGAGATTTTTCGTTCATTTTAAAATCCTCCGAATATTTTTAGTTAATTTTTTTAAATTTCGTTTTGCGTTTTCACGCGGTTTGTTCTTGCTTTAAGCAAGGATTATTCAGCTGCTGCTTCAGTAGCTTCTTCTGCAACAGGTGCTTCGCCGGACTTGTCGATAATAGCCTGAAGTACGTATGCGAAGCTGTAAAGGGAAGACTGAAGAGAGCCGAGCATCTTGCCGATAAGAACTTCCTTCGAAGGAGTCTTTGCAAGATCCTGAACGCCCTTTTCGTCAAGAAGGTTGCCTTCTACGAAACCTGCTTTGATAACAAAGTTGGGGTTCTTTTCTGCAAAAGTGCAGAGAATTTTTGCCGGTGCGATAGGATCGCTCTCGCTGGTAGCCATAGCGGTCATACCGGAAAGAACATCTTTAAGGTTTTCAAAGCCTACGATATCGCATGCTCTGGAAGTAAGAGTGTTCTTAACAACGCTGTATTCAACGCCTGCGTTACGAAGTTCTGCACGCAGCTTGGTATCAGCTTCAACGGTAATACCCTGGCAGTTTACGAGAACACCGCCGGCAGCATTTTTCATCTGGTCTGCGATAGACTGGACGATCGCTTGCTTCTGTTCAAGAATTTTTGCGCTTGCCATGTGTTCACCTCCATATAACACGCTTTTCTGCGTAAAAAAGCTCCCTCGCCTTATTGCGCGAGGGAGCATAAAAATACCATTAATTTACGGTGTTTTAAAATACTTTCCTCGGCAGGCGGAAAACCATTATACACATAAAGTGTGCCTACTGTCTTTGGAATATTTTGTTTTTAACCTTATGAATAATACCACAGAAAATATGATATGTCAATAGGTTAATTGAAGTTTTTTAAAAAATTAAAGCTTAGAGGGGTTAACCTTTACGCCGGGGCCCATAGTGGAAGCAACGGTGCAGGACTTGATGTACTGACCCTTTGCTGCAGCGGGCTTAGCCTTGATGATCGCACCGAGGAGAGCCTCGAAGTTTTCATTAAGCTTTTCTGCGCCGAAGGAAACCTTGCCGATAGGGCAGTGGATGATATTGGTCTTGTCAAGACGGTATTCGATCTTACCTGCCTTAGCTTCCTGAACAGCCTTAGCAACGTCCATAGTAACGGTGCCTGCTTTAGGGTTAGGCATAAGTCCCTTAGGACCGAGGATCTTACCGAGACGGCCGATAACGCCCATCATATCGGGAGTAGCGATGATAACGTCGTAATCGAACCAGTTTTCCTGCTGGATCTTTGCGACCATATCTTCTGCGCCAACGAAATCACTTCCTGCTTCCTCTGCTGCCTTTGCCTTGTCACCCTTAGCAAAAACGAGAGTGCGTACCTTTTTACCGGTACCGTTGGGAAGTACGATAGCGCCGCGGATCTGCTGATCTGCATGACGTCCGTCAAGACCCATGCGGAGATGGACTTCTACGGTTTCGTCGAATTTAGCCTTGGAATTGTCGCAGGTGAGCTGAAGAGCTTCTGCGGATTCATAAAGCTTGCTCTTATCTATTGTCTTAAGAGCGTCCTGATAATTCTTTCCTCTTTTCATTGCTGTTCCCCTCCTTAGTCAACAACCGTAACGCCCATAGAGCGTGCGGTACCTGCGATCATGCTCATCGCAGATTCGATATTAGCTGCGTTAAGGTCGGGCATCTTGGTTTCGGCAATCTTTCTTACCTGTTCCTTGGTGATGGTAGCGACCTTGGTCTTGTTGGGAACTGCGGAACCGCTCTCCAGGTTGCAAGCCTTCTTAATGAGGACTGCTGCGGGGGGAGTCTTGGTGATGAAAGTGAAAGTACGGTCTGCGTAAACTGTAATAACTACAGGGATGATAAGACCGATGTCATTCTTGGTACGCTCGTTAAAATCCTTAGTGAATACGGGGATAGCTACGCCGTACTGACCGAGCGCAGGACCGACAGGCGGCTGAGGAGTCGCTTTGCCGGCAGGAAGCTGAAGTTTAATGTAACCTACTACTTTTTTTGCCATTTTTAATTACACCTCCGAATTGTGGTAAATATGTCGGGAGCTTTGCTCCCTCCCACCGAGCCTGTTCGTTCTTTTATTCAGGCTCTACTACTTGCGACGATATGGCTTACTCGTCTAATGTTTTGACCTGTGTGGAATCCAATTCTACCTTGGTTTCTCTGCCGAACATGGAAGCGGTAACTGTTACCTTCTTCATATCGGGAGAGATTTCGTTTACGATACCGATAAAGCCTGCAAGAGGACCGTCGATAATACGGACACTGTCACCCACTGCGAACTTGACCTCCACAACCTTAACTTCTACGCCCAGCTTTTCAACCTCTTCGTCCGTAAGGGCGACGGGGGCGGATCCGGGACCAACGAAGCCGGTTACACCGGTAGTGTTGCGGATGATATGCCAGCTTTCATCGTTCATTACCATTTTGATAAGAACGTAACCGGGGAACATCTTGCGCTCGATTTCCTTGTTCGTATCGCTGTCTGCCTCGATAACTGTTTCCATAGGGATCTTCACTCCGAAAATGAGATGCTGCAGACCGCGGTTTTCAACAATCTTTTCGATATTGGTTGCGACCTTGTTCTCATAACCGGAATAGGTATGCACTACATACCAACGGGGAGTTCCTTCGTGCTGTATATTCATCGCGCTTATGCAATAAGATTAGCAAGAAGGCTTACGAGTGTTTCAAGCAGATAATCAAGTCCGCCCACAACAACGGTGAACACGAGAATAGCGCTTATAACAAGCGTGCTGTTCTTGAGCACCTGGGTGCGGGAAGGCCAAGCGATCTTTTTGAATTCGCTCTTGTTGTCTTTGAAGAATTTGGATACACGGTTTTCTTTCATTTCCGTTACCCTCGCTTACTTGCTCTCTTTATGGAGAGTATGCTTGCGGCAGAACTTGCAGAACTTGTTCATTTCAAGTCTGTCGGGGTCGTTCTTCTTGTTCTTCATGCTGTTGTAGTTCCTCTGCTTGCATTCGCTGCAAACCAGAGTGATCTTTTCTCTAGAACCTTTTTTCATTAATCGGCACCTCCATTAAATGTTACCTCCCTCTGTTGCTTTTTCGTTTATCGCCCCCGCGGAAATCAAACAAGAGCGCAACAAAAAAGACCCCAATCACAGAGGTGAAAGCAGTATACCAAATTTTCACCCTCTTGTCAAGGTCTTTTTTAATATTTATTGCGGTTTTTCGGGAGTTTTTTGCGTTTTTTGTGCAAAAAACGTTATTCTATGCCCAGCATTTTGTTTACGGCTTGCGTTTGCTCCTCGGTGAGT
>JAFOBR010000003.1 GCA_017381715.1 Clostridia bacterium | reverse complement strand
TGAAAAGAAGGTTATATATAATATATTATATCACCTATGTGGAGAAAAAGCAAGTTATTTTAGTAAATTAAAGACGGTTGGGACGCGTTCATTCAGCGCAGAACCAAAAACGCAAAAAGAAATATGATGTTCTGTGCGGTTATTTCCCGAATGTAGGGAAGAGGCTTGCCTCTTCCGCTCTAATTACACGTTAATAGGTAAAAATTTTTCCGACGAAAATCGTCTTCAAAATTTTGTTTTATTTGCGTTTTTGTAGCCGTTTTCGCTCGGGAGGCAGTAGGTTACTACAGCTCCCCGCTCGCGAAAAAGGCTTCTGCATCCAAATGATCTGCGTCCTTCAGACTTTGAGAACTATAGACATTACACATATCAAAAACAATTATTTCAGTTTTTTGCGCCGCAAAAAACTACCATAGTTTCTCGTTCCTCGTTCATAGTTTCTCGTTTTTTTCTAAAAAACTCTTGACAAACTCTAACTTTTGTGGTTATAATATCTTTTGCCTGCTTTTACGCAGGAAAAACGGCGCAAAAATAATTTACTTTGAATATTTATCAGGAGGTGCATTCCGAATGCTCAGAACATATCAGCCTAAAAAGATCCACAGACAGAAAGAACACGGCTTCAGAAAGAGAATGGCTACCGCTAACGGCAGAAAGGTTCTCAAGAGAAGACGCGCTAAGGGCAGAGCAAGACTTACTTATTAAGACGTCCCTAAAAGGCTCGGACCGCGCAAAAAACACCTGTATATTACGTATAGGCGGGGGTTAATTCAGGCTCCCGCCGTCTTACGGTTTTATGTACTTTTTAAGGAAGAAAGCTTAAAAGCTTTCTGTTTTATTGTTTTTTGCGCTCCCCACGCTTTTATAAACGTCTTTCGGTTTTGCAGTTTTTAAAAAAAAGAGGTGTTATTTTTGCAAGAAAGTAATCACCCCAAGAATCCTTGTGGATTCTCGGGGACCCCGAGTAAAAAGATAATTTCACTTAAGCAAAATCACCTTTTCGGTCTGGCGTACACAAAGGGAAAATGTTATTCCTGCCGGACCGCGGCGGTATATATTTTAAAAAACCGCCGTGCCACCGCCAAGACGATGCTTGGCATAACCGTATCAAAAAAACGGGGAAAAGCGGTAGAAAGAAACCGTGCAAAGCGGATAATAAGAGAGGCGTTCCGCCGGCTTTATCCGCAAGTAAAGGAAGGATATATTATAGTGGTCGTTGCCCGACAAAGCTGTATGGATTCCACAAGCGCCGTTGTGTATTCACAGCTTAAAGAAATATTGGATGGGGCAGCACTCCTTTGCGACGTTACGGAAAAGCTTTCTTAAAAGAAATTATGTTTAAAAAACTGTTTATTGCCCCCATACGCTTTTATCAGAAACACATCTCCCCCGGTCTTGGGGCAAACTGCCGTTTTTATCCCACCTGCTCTCAGTACGCTATCGAAGCTATCGAGGAATGGGGCGTTATTATCGGCATTTTTTTAGGTCTGTGGCGGCTTTTGCGCTGCCAGCCCTTTTGCAAAGGCGGGTATGATCCGGTCCCAAAAAGGAAGAAAAGGTAAAACGCGTATAAAACCTACGGCGGTTTGATAACGTAGGGGCGGGCGTCCCCGACTGCACCCCACAAAACCTGCGGTTTTGCAGGGAACCCCGACCGCCCGCAAAACAAATTAAAAAAGAAAAGAGAAAACGAAATTGAACATTATGGATATTTTTTACATACCTTTCGGGTATGTAATGAAAGGTTGCTTGTGGGTTGGCCAGAATTATTACTGGGTAGCCATAATCCTTTTCTCTCTCATTATGGAGCTTGTGCTTTTGCCTCTTTCCATAAAGCAGCAAAAATCCTCCGTAAAGCAGGCAACACTCCGTCCCAAGGAAATCGCCATAAAGCGTAAGTACAAAAACAGAACGGACAGAGAATCCCAGCAGCAAATGAATATGGAGATACAGGAAATGTATCAGAAGAACGGCTACAATATGTTTGGCGGCTGTCTTCCCCTCCTTATTCAGCTTCCCATTATTATGATCCTTTACAGCATCGTGCGTCAGCCCTTGCAGTATACCCTTTTCGTTGATGATGACCAGCTTAACGTGCTGTACAAAAACTCTATCGAGCTTTGCGAAACCGTAAAGGAAAACGCAAACTATGAGCTGGACGAGCTTTTGAAGGTTGAAGAGCCCAACGAAGAACAAAAAGAAAAGATCGAATTCTTAAAGGATTTCACAACAGGTCTTACCGTTTATCAGCAGAATATGTGCGATAAGTATTATTACGACGAAGAAGCTGATAAATACACCTTCTATTTTGAAGGGGACGAGGATATTCACGAAGATGCCAAAAAGAGCATGAAGAACGAATATTACGTCGTTGCAATGACCAAGCATTTCGATATGTACGTCCGCGAGCCTCTGGAAGAATACGGTCTGTGCGGTGAATTCCTTTCCGCATCCACAGAGGATATCTTAAAGACCTCATTCGATTACGAAGAAAACACGGCGTATTACGAAATTATAGAAAAACTGCCCAATTATTCTATGTTCGGCAAATCCCTTCTGGATACCCCCAGCATAAAGAACATCACCTGGCTGGTAGTAGTACCCTTCCTGGTATTCCTTACCTCCTTTATGTCCGCATGGCTTTCCCGCAAGCTCCAGCCCCAGAATCTGGATGCAGACGGCAACCCCGTAAAGATGCCCGGCGGCAAGATGATGGAATGGGGTATGCCCCTTCTTTCCCTCTGGTTTGCATTTAATTTCCAGGCGGCTCTGGGTATTTACTGGGTATGGCGAAGCGTATTCTCCATGGGCAAACAGCTTATTTTCGCCAAGGTTTATCCTATCCCCACCTATACCGAGGAAGAGATAAAGGCGGCTATTAAAGAAGTAACCAAGACAAAGAAGAAAAAGAAGATCGTTATAGAGGTTGATGAAGACGACCATTCCTACGATAGATTAAAGGTTTCCGATTCCGAAGAAGGTGAAGAAATAAAGCCCTCCGGCACCAGAAAGATAAAAATGATGTCTATTGACGATAGCGAGCTTCCCGCAAAGCGTTCTACCGGTTTTGAGGAAAAGAACGAAAAGACAGACAAGGAGTAACCAATGGTCAAAGAAACAGTTATTTCTGCCAAGACTATCGAAGCCGCTGTTGAGCAGGGCGCTGCGGAGCTTGGCACAGATCTTGCCTCCGTTGAGTTTGAAGTGCTGGAGCAGCCCAGCAAAGGATTTTTGGGTATCGGCGCTTCCAACGCAAAGGTAAGAGTATATATTCAGGTAACCCCCGCAAGCAAAGCGGTTGCATTTATGGAAACCGTGCTGGTGGATATGGGTCTTACCGCACAGGTAAGCGTTAAAGAAGAAAAAGAAGACGAAGCAACTCTGGTTGTGTCCGGAAAGGGCTTGGGCTCTCTTATCGGACGCCACGGCGATGTTTTGGATTCTTTGCAGTATCTTGCATCCCTTGCCGCAAACCGTGTTTACGATGGATTTTACCGCATAACACTGGACGTTGAGGGATACCGTGAAAAGCGTGAGGAAACTCTCCGCCGTCGTGCACAAAAGCAGGCAGAAAAGGTTTTAAAGTTTAAAAGAAGCTTTGCCCTTGAGCCTATGAACCCCTATGAAAGACGTATTATCCATACCGAGATCCAAAAGATCGCCGGCGTGGCTACATACTCCATCGGTCAGGATACGGAGCGTCGCATAGTAATATGCCTGGAAGGCAAAGAAAAAAACCGCAAGTAGTCGCTCGGTAAAACACTGTAGAACGAAACGCAACGTGTTTAGAAGT
>JAFOBR010000024.1 GCA_017381715.1 Clostridia bacterium | reverse complement strand
GACTACTATAAATCCTGCGCCTGCGGAAATGCGCACGTTTTTAACGGTTATCTTAAATCCTTCGGGTGCGCCTAATTTTGTGGGGTCATCGGAAAAGCTGTACTGTGTCTTTGCAATACATATAGGAAGGTTTCCGTAGCCCAATTCGGTAAGACGGTCTATCTGCTTCTTTGCGGCGGGGAGTACGGATATACCTTCACCGCCGTAAACCTTCTTTGCCACCGCTTCTATCTTTTCTTCGATAGAAAGCTCGGTTTCATAGCTGAAGGTAAAGTTGTTTTCCTCTTCGCAAAGGCGGACCACCTCTTCTGCAAGAGCCATACCGCCCTTACCGCCCTCTGCCCAAACTGTAGAAAGCACGGTGTTAACGCCAAGCTTCTTGCACTTTTCGATAACAAGGTCTATTTCCGCATCCGTATCGGTGGGGAAGCGGTTAACCGCAACCACAGCGGGCAGACCGTAAACGTTCTTTATGTTGGAAACGTGGCGGAGCAGGTTGGGAAGTCCCTTGCCCAGCGCTTCAAGATCCTCGGTGTTAAGCTCGGTCTTTGCTTTTCCGCCGTGCATCTTAAGTGCGCGTACGGTTGCAACGATAACCACCGCATCGGGCTTGAGTCCCGCATAACGGCACTTGATATCAAGGAATTTTTCTGCGCCCAAGTCCCCGCCGAAGCCTGCTTCGGTAACAGCGTAATCGCCAAGCTTCATTGCCATCTTGGTAGCGATGATCGAGTTACAGCCGTGGGCGATATTTGCAAAGGGACCGCCGTGTACGATAGCGGGAGTTCCCTCCAGAGTCTGAACCAGATTGGGCTTCAAAGCGTCTTTAAGCAGAGCGGTCATTGCGCCTGCGGCTTTAAGATCCCCTGCGGTAACGGGCTCGTCCTTATAGGTATAGCCCACAATAATGCGGGAGATACGCTCTTTAAGGTCGGTAATATCCTTTGCGAGGCAGAGTACCGCCATAATTTCGGATGCAACGGTTATATCGTAGCTGTCCTCACGGGGAACACCGTTTACTCTTCCGCCCAAACCGTCGGTCACGAAGCGGAGCTGTCTGTCATTCATATCCACACAGCGGTGCCAGGTAATACGGCGGGGGTCGATATTAAGGGCGTTGCCCTGATAAATATGGTTATCCAGCATTGCGGCAAGAAGGTTGTTTGCTGCGCCGATAGCGTGGAAATCACCGGTAAAGTGGAGGTTAATATCCTCCATAGGAACTACCTGCGCCCATCCGCCGCCTGCGGCGCCGCCCTTTACACCGAAAACGGGGCCAAGGGAAGGCTCGCGCAAAGCAACCATAACGTTTTTGCCGATACGGGCAAGACCGTCCGCAAGACCGATGGTGGTAGTTGTCTTTCCCTCACCTGCGGGGGTGGGGGTCATTGCCGTAACAAGAATAAGCTTGCCGTCTTTGCGAGATGAATCCTTAAGCAAGGAAAGATCTATCTTTGCCTTGTTACGTCCGTACAGTTCCAGATATTCTTCGGGAATGCCTGCCTTTTCGGCAATTTCATTTATGTGGCGGAGTTTAACGGATTGAGCTATTTCAATGTCGGTAAGCATAGTATATTCCTGCTCCTTTTACTTTTTAAAATATTTAACAGCGGATCTGAACAGTCCCATATCGTATTCGCCGGGTACGTTGCGGTAAAGGTTTCCGTATACACGCTCGGAATGTCCCATCTTACCAAGTACACGTCCGTCGGGAGAGGTGATACCCTCGATAGCGAAGGTACTGTTGTTGGGGTTGAAGCGGATATCGGAGGTGGGGTTGCCCAATTCATCTACGTACTGGGTTGCGATCTGACCTGCTTCGGCAAGTGCCTTAACGGTAGCATCGTCTGCAAAGAATCTGCCTTCGCCGTGGGAAATGGGTACGGTGAATATATCTCCAACCTTTGCTTCTGCAAGCCAAGGAGATTTGTTGGAGCAAACTCTTGTCTTAACCAGTCTGGACTGGTGGCGGGAAATGGTGTTAAAGGTAAGAGTGGGCGCGTTTTCATCGGGATCTCTTATTTCGCCGTAGGGAACAAGGCCCAATTTAACCAGCGCCTGGAAACCGTTACAGATACCGCACATAAGACCGTCGCGGTCCTTGAGCAAGCGGTTAACGGCGTTCTTAACGCCCTCGCCTCTGAAGAATGCGGTAATGAATTTACCGGATCCATCGGGCTCGTCACCGCCGGAGAATCCGCCGGGAACGAATATGATCTGGCTTTCGTCGATAAGGGAAGCAAATTTTTCTGCGCTTCTCTCAACGCCCTTGCCGGTGAGGTTGTTTATAACGAAAATTTCGGGGGTTGCGCCTGCGTCTTCAAGTGCGCGGGCGGTATCGTATTCACAGTTGGTGCCGGGGAATACGGGTATAAGCACCTTGGGGCTTACGTGGGCAACGTGAGGAGCAACACGCTGGGTTGCTTCATAGCTGAATGCGGGAATATCCTTTTCGCCCTGCTTAATATTGCAGGAGTAAACGCCTTCCAACTTGTCTTCCCAAGCGGTAATTACCTTGTTAAGGCAAACCTTTTCAGCGCCTCTGGTAAAGGTGCGGGTATCGTTGGTGGTACCAACCAAAATACCCATATTCTCTGCTTCTTCGGAAAGCTCTACGATAAAGGAACCGTAGGAATAGCCGTAAAGAAGTGTATCGGGATAATTATCTGCAATATCCACGCCGATACCGTTACCTGCAGACATCTTTACAAGAGCTTCTGCGGTGCCGCCGTAAACAGGAGTCCAAACAGAAAGAGCTTTTCCGCTTCTTATAAGGTCTGTTACGGTATCAAACAGCTTTACAAGGCTTTCTCCAACGGGAAGCTTGTCTGCGCCGTATTCGGGAAGGAGGTGTACTATTCTGTGACCTGCTTTCTTGAATTCGGGAGATACAACATCCTGCGCCTTGCCGTCGGTTACCGCAAAGGAAACCAACGTGGGAGGTACGTTTATATCCTCAAAGGAGCCGGACATAGAGTCCTTACCGCCGATAGAAGCAACCTTCAGTTCCTTCTGTGCGCGGAGTGCGCCCAGCAGTGCGGAGAAGGGCTTGCCCCAACGGGTAGGCTCTTTAAGAGGCTTTTCGAAATATTCCTGGAAGGAAAGGTATACATCCTTAAAGGAAGCACCGGTAGCAACAAGCTTTGCCACGGATTCCGCTACTGCAAGGTATGCGCCGTGATAAGGGCTTATTTCGCTTATATAGGGGTTGTAGCCGTATGCCATAAAGGAACAGCTGTCGGTTCTGCCGTGCTCAAGGGGAATAAGAGTTGCCATAGCCTGAGGAGGGGTAAGCTGGTTCTTACCGCCGAAGGGCATAAGTACGGCGCCGGTGCCTATGGTAGAGTCAAAACGTTCGGAAAGACCGCGCTTTGAGCATATATTAAGATCGGTAGCGTATGCGAGAATATTATCTTCAAAGCTTCCTTCGGGCATAGCCTTGCAATATTCGCAAACCGCAGGTGCGGGAGAAATGTTGATATGCTTTGCCGCACCGTTGGAATCAAGAAATTCTCTGGAAAGATCAACGGTGGTAACGCCGTTCCATTCCATACGCAGACGGGGCTCTTCCGTAACCTCTGCAATAACGGTAGCTTCAAGGTTTTCAGTGTCCGCAAGGGAAATAAACTTTTCCACGTCCTCTGCGGCAACAACAACAGCCATTCTTTCCTGGGATTCGGAAATAGCAAGCTCTGTGCCGTCAAGTCCTTCGTATTTCTTGGGTACTGCGTTAAGATTTATCTTAAGACCTGCCGCCAATTCGCCAACGGCAACGGATACACCGCCTGCGCCGAAGTCATTGCAGCGCTTGATCATAAGAGAAGCTTCCTTGTTGCGGAACAGACGCTGTAATTTTCTTTCTTCGGGTGCATTACCCTTCTGAACCTCTGCACCGCAAGCGGTAAGAGACTGTGCGGTGTGGGATTTGGAGGAGCCGGTTGCGCCGCCGCATCCGTCACGTCCCGTTCTGCCGCCGATCAGTATTACTCTGTCACCGGGGGCGGGGCATTCTCTTCGTACGTTTTCTGCGGGAGCCGCGCCCAAAACCGCGCCTATCTCCATACGTTTTGCCACGTAGCCGGGATGGTATATTTCATCTACCTGACCGGTAGCAAGACCGATCTGGTTACCGTAGGAGGAATAACCTGCAGCTGCGGTGGTAACTATCTTTCTCTGGGGAAGCTTGCCGGGGAGAGTCTCGTTAAGAGGCTTTGTGGGGTCTGCCGCACCGGTTACACGCATTGCTGCGTAAACGTAGGAACGTCCGGAAAGGGGATCGCGGATAGCGCCGCCGATACAGGTAGCCGCACCGCCGAAAGGCTCGATTTCGGTAGGATGGTTGTGAGTCTCGTTTTTAAAGAGAAGCAGCCAGTCTTCCATACCGTTTGCGGTCTCCACCTGCATTTTTACGGTGCAGGCGTTAATCTCTTCGCTTTCGTCAAGCTTTGTAAGAAGTCCCTTTGCCTTAAGATATCTTGCGCCGATAGTGCCGATATCCATAAGCGTTTCGGGCTTTGTTCTGTTAAGCTCCTTACGGGTGTTTTTATAATCCTCGTAGGATTTAAGGATTATGGGGTCATCTGTCTTTACGGAATCGATTTCCGTAAGGAAGGTGGTGTGTCTGCAGTGGTCGGACCAGTAGGTATCTATAACACGAAGCTCGGTCATAGTGGGGTCTTTTCCTTCGCTGCGGAAGTAATTGCGGCAGAAGAGTATATCGTCTCCGTCCATTGCCAGACCGTATTCGCCCACCAGCTTTATTACGTCTTCATCGGACATATTGATAAAGCCTTCCAGAACGGGAACGGTGGTGGGAATTTCGTATTCGGTAACCAGCGTTTCGGGCTTGTCCATACAAGCAACGCGGCTTTCCACGGGGTTTATAACGTATTTAATAATCTCGTTTTTCTGCGCTTCGGTAATATTGCCGTATATAGCGTATACTTTTGCGCTTCTTATAAGAGGCTTTTCGCCGCAGGACATAAGCTGAATACACTGTGCCGCACTGTCTGCACGCATATCGAACTGACCGGGCAGATATTCGGATGCGAATACGGTTTCAGCGTCCGTATAGGGGAATTCAAAGGTAACGTTATCAAGCTGAGGCTCGGAAAAAACGGCGTTAACCGCTTTATTAAAGTTTTCCTCGCTTATATTTTCCGCATCGTAACGGTTAAGAAGCTTTACCTCGGTAACGCTTTCTATGCCCAGAAGACCGTTAATATCTGCCTTCAGTGCATCTGCTTCAAGGGTAAGACCCTGCTTTTTTTCAACAAATAATCTGTATACCATTTATCAGACCTTCGCTTTCATTGCTCTTGCGCCTATATCCTTGCGGAAATATGCGTTTTTAAAGCCTATATTTTTCGTTGCGGCGTAGGATTTTTCTATAGCTTCGCCAAGAGTATCGGCAATGCAGGTAACGCCCAGAACACGTCCTCCCGCGGAAACCAGAACACCGTCTTTTATTTTTGCTCCGGCGTAATAAACTTCACCGTCTATTTCACCGTTTTGCACTATTTCAAATCCGCTTTCGTATTTTTCGGGGTATCCTTCGGATGCCTCTATAACACAGCAGGCGTGCTTGTGTGAAAACTTAACCTCGCAGTTTTCCAGAGTTCCGTTGCTTACAGCCTGCATAACCGTAAACAGATCGCTTTCCAAAAGGGGAAGCACAACCTGAGTTTCGGGATCGCCGAAACGGCAGTTGTATTCAATAACCTTGGGACCGTTGGGAGTAAGCATAAGTCCGAAGTACAGACATCCCGTAAAGGGGCATCCCTCTTTGTTCATAGCGTCGATAGTGGGAAGGAAGATCTCCTTCATACATCTGTCTGCCATTTCGGGGGTGTAATAGGGGTTGGGAGCAACCGTGCCCATACCGCCGGTATTAAGTCCTTCGTCGTTGTCTTTTGCTCTCTTGTGGTCCATAGAGGATATCATGGGAACCACAGTCTTTCCGTCCGTAAAGGAAAGCACGCTTACCTCGGGGCCGGTGAGGAACTCTTCCACAATTATATTCTTGCCGCTTTCGCCGAAACGGTTGTCAAGCATCATGGATTTAACGGCTTCTACAGCCTCTTCTCTGGTTTCGGCAATAACAACGCCTTTACCCAGTGCCAGACCGTCTGCTTTGATAACCGTGGGGATAGGGCAGGAGGAAACGTATTCCAGCGCCTTGTCCGCATCGTAAAAGCATTCTGCTTTAGCAGTGGGAATGCCGTATTTGTTCATAAGATTTTTGGAAAACACCTTGCTTCCCTCGATCTGCGCCGCCGCCTTGGAGGGGCCGAAGCAGGGAATACCCTTTTCACGCAGTCTGTCGCAAGCACCCAGAACCAGAGGATCATCGGGTGCAACAACAGCGTAATCAATATTATTTTCCAAAGCAAAGTTTACAATACCGTCAAGGTCCTTTGCGCCGATATTAACGCATTCTGCGTCCGCCGCAATACCGCCGTTTCCGGGCAGTGCGTAAAGCTTTGTAATTTCACTGCTTTTTTTAAGTGATTTGATTATGGCGTGCTCGCGTCCGCCGCCGCCTACAACCATTACCTTCATATTATATTATTCCTCCCGTATTAGTGGTGGAACAGTCTTGTTCCGGTAAAGCACATTGCCATTCCGTACTTGTTGCAGGTTTCTATAACCTGATCGTCTCTCACGCTTCCGCCGGGCTGTGCCACGTAGGAAACACCGCTTCTCTTACCGCGCTCGATATTATCGCCGAAGGGGAAGAATGCGTCGCTTCCCAAAGAAACGCCGGTAATGGTATCCAGATATGCTCTCTGCTCTTCCTTGGTGAAAACTGCAGGGCATTCGGTAAAGAACTTCTGCCACTCGCCGTCTGCAAGAATTTCATCGGGATTTTCGGAAAGATAAATATCAATACAGTTGTCTCTGTCAGGTCTGCCGATATCTGCTCTGAAGGGGAGAGAGAGGCACTTTTCGTGCTGTCTTAAGTGCCACAGATCTGCCTTGCTTCCTGCAAGACGGGTGCAGAGTATACGGGACTGCTGACCTGCGCCAACACCGATAGCCTGTCCGTCATAAGCGTAGCAAACGGAGTTGGACTGGGTATATTTAAGGGTAATAAGAGCGATAACAAGGTCTCTCTTTGCGTCTTCGGAAAGGAATTTGTTTTCGGTAACGATATTGTTAAGGCATTCGGGGTCTATTTTAAGATTATTTCTGCCCTGCTCAAAGGTAATACCGAACACCTGCTTCTTTTCTGCTTCCGCAGGAACGTAATCGGGGTTTATCTTAACTATGTTGTAGCTGCCCTTGCGCTTGGATCTGAGTATCTCCAAAGCTTCATCGGTGTAGCCGGGAGCGATAATACCGTCGGAAACCTCACGCTTGATTATCATAGCGGTGGTAGCGTCGCACTCTCTGGAAAGAGCGATCCAATCGCCGAAGGAGGACTGTCTGTCAGTACCTCTTGCTCTTGCGTATGCGCAGGCGAGAGGACTTTCGTCAAGACCTTCAATGTCATCCACAAAGAACGCCTTTTTCTGTGCATCGGAAAGAGGGTTGCCAACAGCGGCAGAGGTGGGGGAAACGTGCTTGAAAGAAGTAGCCGCAGGCATATTCAAAGCGGCGTCAAGCTCCTTTACCAACTGCCAGGAGTTAAACGCATCAAGAAAGTTTATGTAGCCGGGTCTGCCGTTAAGAATTTCAACGGGCAGGTCGGTTCCGTCTTCCATATATATTTTGGAATTCTTCTGGTTGGGGTTACAGCCGTATTTAAGTACAAATTCTTTCATATTTAGTCTATACCTCTCTTTTTTGTCGGAGTGTTGTCGGGTGTTTCTCGGGGTCCCCGAGAAAGCGTTTTTAACTTTATGGCTTCGTCTGTAACGGGCGATTCCTGACACACCCAAAAAATGCGGTGCATTTTTTGGGTGTGTCAGGAATCGCCCCTACACATCTAAAAACCTTTCTTGGGGTGATTTAAACTTTCAATTCACTCTCTGAACCGCCCACAAAATATTTGTCGATTATGGGCTGTGCCACGTCTTGTATAAATTCTTCTGTCTGATGTACGCTTCTGCCAATATATTTTTCAGGCAGGAGCAGAGTGTTTATCTCTTCTTCCGTAAGCCCGAAAGCACTGTCTTCGGCAATACGCTTTATAAGGTCGTTTTCTTTGCCCTCCAGCTTTACGTTTGCGGCGGCGGCGTGGGAATGAACACGCAGTCTTTCGTGTAATTCCTGTCTGTCGCCTCCTGCTTCAACGGCACGCATCATAATGTTCTCTGTAGCCATAAAGGGAAGCTTTTCCATTACACGGCGGTTTATAACCTTATCGTAAACCACCATACCGGAGGTTACGTTGATATAAATGTTGAGTATTGCGTCTATTGCGAGGAATGCTTCGGAGGTGGATATACGTCTGTTTGCGGAATCGTCCAGGGTGCGCTCAAACCACTGTGTACCTGCGGTAAAAGCGGGGTTAAGAGAATCCGTAATAACGTATCTCGCCAAAGCGGAAATTCGCTCGCATCTCATGGGATTACGCTTGTAAGGCATAGCGGAGGAGCCTACCTGATTCTTTCCGAAAGGTTCTTCTATCTCCTCAAAGGACTGAAGTAATCTCATATCGTTGGAGAACTTGTATGCGCTCTGGGCAAAGCCGGAAAGCACGGAAAGGAAATATGCGTCTACTTTTCTGGAATAGGTCTGTCCGGAAACAGCCACAACTCCGTCAAATCCGCAATCTGCGGCAATAAGCTCTTCAACCTTTTTAACCTTTTCTTCATCGTTTCCGAAAAGCTCCATAAAGCTTGCCTGAGTACCCGTCGTACCCTTGGAGCCAAGCATTTTTAATTCGCTTACTCTGTGTTCCAGCTCGGCTATATCCATAGAAAGCTCATACATCCACAAGGTAGCGCGTTTACCTACCGTGGTAAGCTGTGCGGGCTGAAGATGGGTGTAAGCAAGGCAGGGGAGGGATTTGTACTTTTCTGCAAACTCTGCCAGATTTTTCATAACCGCGGCGGCTTTTTTAAGCACTATTTCGGATGCCTGCTTTAAAATTATAACGTCGGTATTATCGCCTACGTAACAGCTGGTTGCGCCGAGATGGATAATAGGCTCTGCCTTGGGGCATTGCTCGCCCAAGGTGTGAATGTGTGCCATAACGTCGTGGCGCACCTTTTTTTCCCATTCGGCGGCTCTTTCGTAATCCACATCGTCCTTGTTTGCTTCCATCTGGGCTATTTGCTCGTCGGTTATATTAAGACCGCAAGCCTTTTCTGCCTTTGCAAGAGATATCCACAGCTTTCTCCAGGTACGGAATTTGTTGTTATCGGAAAAAACATACTGCATCTCGTCGCTGGCATAGCGGGTGGAAAGGGGAGATATATATTTATCGTGATTACTCATTGTTAATTACCGTTTTGGTGTATTATCATATCCGGCTTGCTTCCGTCTGCAAGGCAGGTATATCTTACGTAAAGAGATATTTTGTTTTCTTCGTTAAGAGAGGACCATATCTCATTTGCAAAGGATTCCATATTTCCGCTGATCTTCACTCTCTTGGGTTCGCCGGTAAAGGTGGGAAGAGGCTTTCCGTCGCCGTTGTAGGTGTGGATAAAGTGTCCAAGACCTGCGGTGGGAGCATAAGAATAGGTAAATCTGTTGCAGGCGGTTCCTTCGGGGTCTGCGGATTTAAGTATGCTCAATTTATAGGAATAACCCTTTTCAAAATCCTGCAGTATGGAAATTCTGGGGGTGAGATTGGGAGCATCGGGCTCAAAGCAACGGGTCTCAAGTCCTTTTTCAAAGGTTTCGCCTTTTGCAAGGAATTCGTATACGGTATCGGTCTGGTCGCCGTTGGTGGTAATAAGCTTGTTTTCAAACTTTCTGCAAGCGGCATATATAATAAGAGAGGGATCTTCTACCTTGCTTTCATCAAAAGCCTTGGTGATGATCGCGCCGTCCTCACGGAGTGCGAAAATACGGTTACGGGAGTTTTCGCTTCTGCCCATAATGAAGTATGCGGTAACAGCATATTTTCCGCTTTCGTCAAGACCTGCAATAATACCTCTGCCGGGGTAGGGGTTGTTGCCAACCAGTTCGTTTATTGTAAAAGATTCGTATACGCTCATTTTCCTATTCTCCTTTTTGTTTCATTATCTGTGCAGAAACCTTTTCTGCCGCAAGAGGAAGTATTATCCATTCCGCCTGCTCCATAACACGTCTTTGCAGGGTTTCGGGAGTATCGCCCTCCAAAACCTCCACAGCCTTTTGGGCGATAATTTCGCCTCCGTCGCAAATTTCGTTTACAAAGTGTACTGTTGCACCCGTAACCTTAACGCCCTTTTTCAAAGCCGCCTCGTGAACGTGAAGTCCGTAAAAGCCTTCTCCGCAAAAAGAGGGGATAAGTGCGGGGTGTACGTTTATTATACGGTTGGGATACCGCTTTGTGAAATTCTCGCTCAATATGCACATAAAGCCGGCGAGTATGATTATTTCTGCCTTTACTTCGGTCAAAATGCGTACCAGCTCATTCTCAAAGCCTGCGCCCAGCTGTTTTTTGTTTGCAACGTAACCTTTAATTCCTGCGTTTTCGGCGCGGGTAAGGGCATAAACGTCGGGCTTGTTGGATATTACCGCAACTATTTCGCCGCTTTTAATAATTCCGCTGTTTTGTGCGTCTATAAGGGCTTGCAGGTTTGTTCCGCCGCCGGACACCAAAACGGCAATCTTTGTTTTTTCCATAGTTATTTTCCTCAGGCGATAACTATCTTTTCGCTTCCTTCGGAAATGCTTCCGATCACGTAAGCGTCTTCGCCGTTTGCCTTGAGTACTTCCAATGCGGTATCCACGTCTTCGGGAGCAACTATAATGCTCATACCAACGCCCATGTTATAGGTGTTGAACATATCTCTTTCGGGAATGTTGCCGTCTTTTGCGATAACGTCGAATATGGGAAGCACCTTAACTGCGCTTCTGTCTACGTTTGCGCAAAGTCCGTCGGGAATGGAACGGGGAATGTTTTCATAGAATCCGCCGCCGGTGATATGGGATATACCCTTAACATTTACCTTTTCAAGAAGGGCAAGCACGGGCTTAACGTAAATCTTTGTGGGAACAAGGAGTGCTTCCGCAACCGTCTTTCCGCCAAGCTCTTCACGGGGCACGTAAAGGTCGGGGTTGTTGTTATCTATATCAAACACCTTGCGGCAAAGAGAGAAACCGTTGGAATGAATACCGGTGGAGGGAAGTGCGATGATAACGTCTCCTGCCTTCATTTTGGTGTTGTCTATAATCTTCTTTTTGTCTACCACGCCAACGGTAAAGCCGGCAAGGTCATATTCGTCCTCGGGCATCATACCGGGATGCTCTGCGGTCTCACCGCCGATAAGGGCACAGCCGGACTGTACACAGCCTTCAGCAACGCCTGCAACCAGCTCTGCAATACGCTCGGGCACGTTTTTGCCGCAAGCGATGTAATCGAGGAAGAACAAAGGCTTTGCGCCTACGCAAATAACGTCGTTAACGCACATAGCCACGCAATCGATACCTATAGTATCGTGTTTGTCGGTGAGAATAGCCAGCTTAAGCTTGGTTCCCACTCCGTCGGTACCGGAAACAAGCACGGGCTCTTCCATACCTGCAATATTCAGACCGAAGCATCCGCCGAAACCGCCTACATCGTCAAGACAGCCTTCGTTACGGGTACGGGCAACGTGCTTTTTCATAAGCTCAACGGCTTTGTAGCCTGCGGTTATATCTACGCCTGATGCGGCGTAACTTTCGGAAAAGGAATTGGAATGCATAATTTATCTCCTTCTGCCGTAAAAACGGCGGGTGTTTTAAATTTAAGTTGTGTGGTATTGTGTTTTTAGGGTATTTTATTCTTTGCCATTCCAGCAGTAGGTACAGAGCTTACATTCGGGCAAGCCGATAGCTTCTATAATACCTTCAAGGGACTGGAAATCGAGAGAAGAGAATTTGAACTGCTCGCAAATGGTGTTTCTCAACTTTTTACCTCTTTCGGAGGAAGAATCCAGATATTCGTCAATATGCTTCAAGCCTTCGTCGCCCTCCAATTCCGCAATGGTGCGTCTTGCAATAAGCTCCATTTCGTTTCTGCCTCTGGAAAAGTTAAGGTATTTGCAGTTAAACATTATAGGCGGGCAGGCGCTTCTCATATGAACTTCCTTTGCGCCGTTATCGTAAAGAAAATCCACGGTTTCTTTAAGCTGTGTGCCTCTTACAATGGAATCGTCCACAAAAAGCAGCTTTTTGTCCCGTATAAGCTCGGGCACGGGAATCTGCTTCATTTTTGCAATACGGTTTCTGTCCACCTGCTTTGCGGGTGTAAAGCTTCTCTGCCAGGTAGGAGTGTATTTAATAAAGGGACGGGAAAAAGGCGCGGCGTTTTTGTTTGCATAGCCTATAGCGTGGGGAATACCGGAATCCGGCATACCGCTTACGTAGTCCAGATCCTGCGCCACACCGCACTCTTTGTCATATTCAGCCATTATCTCGCCGTTGCGGTAACGCATAAGCTCAACGTTCACTCCCTCGTAGCTGGAGGAGGAGTATCCGTAGTAAGACCAAAGGAATGCGCATATCTTCATTTCCTTGCCCGGCTCGGCAAGTCTTGTCATACCGTCCTTGGTAATTTCAACTATTTCGCCGGGTCCCAGCTCGCATACCGTTTCATATCCCAGCTTCTGGTATGCAAAGGATTCAAAGGACGCACAGTAGCCGCCTTCGTTTTTGCCAATGATCACGGGAGTTCTGCCCAGCTTATCACGGGCGGCGATTATTCCGCCGTCATCCTTGAGTATAAGCAGGGAAAGACTGCCTTTGATCTGGTCCTGAATAAACTTAATGCCCTCTACAAAGTTTTCTTTTCTGCTTATAAGCGCCGCCGCAAGGTCGGTAGAGTTTACGACACCGCTTGTCATAGCGTTAAAATGTCCGTTTGCTTCAACAAAGTATTTGTCTATCAGCTCATCGGCGTTATTAATGGCGCCAACGGTGCATATTGCAAATTTTCCCAAAGCGGAGCGTATAAGAAGGGGCTGGGGGTCGCTGTCGCTTATACAGCCGATAGCGGAATTTCCCTGCATTTCCTCAAATATATGCTCAAACTTTGTTCTGAAGGGGGAGTTTTCTATATTATGAATCTCTCTCTGTAAACCTTTTTTTACGTCAAATGCCGCCATACCGCCGCGACGTGTTCCCAAATGAGAATGGTAGTCGGTTCCGAAGAATACGTCCTCAACTGCGTCGTGATTGCAAGCGGCTCCAAAAAATCCGCCATATATATTCAACTGCCTTTCCGAAAAAGAGAATAAATGTGTGTTAACCGTTAATTGCTGCGTCTTTTGCCAAAACCTTTTCCGCATCGGAAACACGTTTTGCATCAAGCTTTGCTGCCAGCTCGTCGTCAGAAAGCGCTATCATCTGCGCCGCAAGGAGAGCCGCATTTACCGCGCCGTCCACAGCGACGGTGGCAACGGGAATACCGGAGGGCATCTGTACGGTGGAAAGAAGTGCATCCAGACCGTTAAACTTGCCTGCGCTTATGGGAATACCGATAACGGGGAGCGTGGTAGCGGCGGCAACCGCACCTGCAAGATGAGCCGCCATTCCTGCGGCGCATATCATTACACCGTATCCGTTCTGTCTTGCTTCCGCAGTAAAGGTACGCACCTGCTCGGGTGTTCTGTGTGCGGATAACACACGCATAGTATAAGGGATACCTAAAGACGCCAAAGTGTCTGCGGCTTTGGATACTACGGGCAGATCGCTGTCACTTCCCATAATGATTGCAACTTTTTTCATAAAACCATATCCTCCGAATTAAAAATAAATAAACAAATTCAAAATCAAAAAAGGACAGTCCTATGCCGTTACAAATACGCTTAGGGCTGCCCAGACGGTCGGCTTTTATTTCGCCTTGCTCCCTTGCGTTGATTCGCAAAAACCGTCAGTTACAAAGCGATGTGTAAATTCGCATATATAATAACATATATTGAAGGAAATGTAAATAGCATAGAGAGTTTTTTGTGACGAAATTCAGCATTTTTTTGCAGGCTCTTTTTACTGTTTTAACAAAGGGAGTGTTTTTGCGCAAAAGGGAATGCAACGCAAAGCGTCATAGAGTATTTATGCAAAAAATAAAAGGCAGAATTTATATTTTTCGTTTTTTATGCATATTTTTGTAAAAATAATTTGATTTTTATTCAAAAGGGGGTTGACAAATCGGACCTTCGGGTATACAATGGGCTAAAATTTATTTGGTGTGGCATTTAAACACTTAATTCAGAAAGGAACTTTACCATGAAAAAAACAATGAAAATGGTATGCTTTGCATTGGCAATGGTTCTTTGCTTGCTTTGCGCTACCGCTTGCGGCGATACAAATTATACCGCAAATAACACTACTTACGTTATCGGTGCTACCGGTCCTCTTACCGGTGACGCTTCCGTTTACGGCGTTGCAGTACAGCGCGGCGCGTCTCTTGCTATAGACGAGATCAACGCAGCCGGCGGTCTTAACGGCGTGCTCTTATCCTTCGAAATGGTAGACGATATGGCTGCTGCAGATAAGGCAGCTACCGGTTACACCTCTCTCTTTGAAAAGGGTATGCAGGCTTCTATCGGCAGCGTTACCTCCGGCTCCTGCGCATCCTTCGCAGCAGAAGCAGCTAACGACGGCGTTCTGTTTATGACTCCTTCCGCTTCCGCAGAAAACGTTATCGGCGTAAGCGAAAACGCATTCCGTGTATGCTTCGGCGACGCTCAGCAGGGCACCATCGCAGCAGACACTCTCGTTAAGGATTACTCCAAGATCGGCGTTATCTATGATACCAGCGATCCTTATTCTGCAGGTCTTTACGAAGCTTTCGAAGCTCAGATGACCGCTCTTAATAAGGTTAAGGATACCGATTACTTCGTATACACCTTCACCAAGGAAACCAACAAGGATTTCTCTACTCAGGTTTCCGAACTCAAGGCTAAGGGATGCGACGTTCTCTTCCTCCCCTTCTACTACACCGAAGCAGCTCTCGTTTGCAAGAAGGCAGCTCAGCTTGATTTCAACGTTCCCGTATTTGGTTGTGACGGTCTTGACGGTATCAAGGATCAGCTTGATGACACCGTAACCGCAGTTATCTCCTACATCACTCCCTTTGACGTAACCAGCGCAGACGTTAAGGATTTCGTAGATGCTTTCCAGAAGAAGTACGGCGAAGCTCCCAACCAGTTCGCAGCAGACGGTTATGATGCAGTAATGATCATTTACGAAGCTATGAAGGCTGCTAACGTAAATGACGTTACCATTTCCGCTTCCGACCTTGCAGACGCTATCCGCCCCATTCTCACCGGCGGCACCTTCAAGTATGATGGTCTTACCGGTAATGATATGTCCTGGACCACCGCAGGCTCTTGCGAAAAGGATCCTCAGATCGTAGTTGTAGACCGCGACTGATTTTCACAGAAAAATATTAACTGAATTTTTGCAGAAGGGCAAAGCAACATCTGCTTTGCCTTTCTGCGAATTCTTGCTTTAGGAGTATTTATGAATACACTCATCAACGGCCTTTGTCTGGGCGGAATTTATGCGCTCATAGCACTTGGCTACACAATGGTATACGGTATCGCAAAGATGCTTAACTTTGCCCACGGTGATATTATCATGGTGGGTGCTTACGCTGTTTTCACAACGCTTAGCCTTATGGATCACCCCATTCCTGCGGTTATAGTCGCTGTCATTATATGTACCGTTCTGGGTATCGCCACAGAGCGAGTGGCATACCGTCCTCTCCGCGGCGCATCTCCTTTGGCGGTGCTTATTACAGCTATCGGCGTAAGCTATCTGCTTCAGAGCGTGTCACAGCTCGTATACGGCGCAGGCACACGTCCAGTTTCTATCGGCAACTGGGGCGCACTTGAGGTGATGGGTATATCCATAAGTATTTCTTCCTTGCTTACCTTGGGTCTTTGCGTGGTTATAATGGTGGGACTCACTTTGTTTATCACCAAAACAAAAGCAGGCACCGCAATGCTTGCCGTTTCTGAAGACAGAGCGGCGGCTTCCCTTATGGGTATAAACGTAAACGGTATTATCACTCTTACATTTGCTATCGGCTCCGCACTGGCTGCATGTGCTTCCGTATTCTATCTTATGCAGATTCCCGCAGTAAGCCCCACTTTGGGCGCAATGCCCGGTATTAAAGCCTTTACCGCGGCGGTTATCGGCGGTATCGGTTCTATCCCCGGCGCAATGGTAGGCGGAATTTTACTCGGCATTATCGAAAAAATTTGCTCCAGTATTCCCGTTTTGGCTCCTTATACCACTGCTATCGAATTCGGGTTGCTTATAGTAATTCTTATGGTTCGTCCTACCGGACTTATGGGCAAGACCAGAAGGGAGAAGGTATAATATGAAAAAGTTCAAGCTTAAGCATTGGATAAACTATATACTTATTCTCGCTCTGGCAATCCCCTTTACCATAATGGCGTTCACCGGCTCCGTAAAGGGCTCCACATCCCTTATGCTTGCCCAGATAGGCTACAGCATAATACTTGCCGTTTCTCTTAACCTTGTTGTTGGTTTCTTGGGCGAGCTTTCCTTGGGCCATGCGGGATTCATGTGTGCAGGCGCATATATCGGCTGTTTTACCGCAAATTATCTTCACACCGTAATTCCCAATCCCACGGTAGTGCTTATTCTTTCCATGATCGTCGGCGGATTTACCGCGGCTGTTTTCGGACTCATAATCGGTCTTCCCACCCTCCGTCTCAAAGGTGACTATCTTGCGATCGTAACCTTGGCTTTCGGTGAAATTATCCGTACTGTGTTTATGAATCAGGAAGCTTTCGGCGGCGCGTTGGGACTTACCACCCGTAAATACGGAAAGACTCTGTTCGTAATCGTTTTCGTAATGGCAATATTCACCGTTTTCGTAACGCAAAACCTTATGAAGAGTAAGCACGGACGAGCTATTCAGGCTATCCGTGATAACGAAATTGCCGCCCGCGCCATGGGTGTAAACGTAACCTACTATAAGCTTGCTGTGTTTGTTATCGCCGCTTTCTTTGCGGGTATCGCAGGCGTTTTGTACGGCCACAACACCACCCCCGTTGATTACGGCTTTTTCTCTTTTAACTATTCCGTAGAAATTCTGGTTATGGTAGTTTTGGGCGGTATGGGTAACATTACCGGCTCGATCCTTTCCGCAACCTTGCTCACCTTTATAAACATTCAGCTTACCACCAAGCTTTCCGGCGATCTTGCCGCTCTTAAATATCTCATTTACGCCCTCATTCTTATCGTTGCGGTTATCTGGAACAACGCTCCCGCTTTGAGCAAGGTGCGTGAAAGATTCAGCCTCCGCCGTCTTGTTGAATATATCATCATCAAGTTCCGCGGACACCGTCTCAAGGAGGATGGCGGAATGGAAGCTCCTTCCACCGCAGACTGGTCCAAGGTTCCCACTAAAATACCTATGGATGCACTGCTTTCCACAGATATCATTCCCGAACAAAGCGTAAAAGAGGAGGGAGATAAAAAATGAGCGAATATATGCTTGAGACCCGTTCTCTCGGTATCTCCTTCGGCGGACTTAAAGCCGCACAGGATATTAATTTAAAAATAAAGAAAAACCAGCTTTACGGTCTTATCGGGCCCAACGGTGCGGGAAAAACCACGGTTTTCAACCTGCTTACCGGTGTATACCGCCCCACCACCGGCACCTTTTTGCTTGACGGAGAGGAGCTTGTGGGAAAGACCCCTGCGGAAATAAACAAAAAGGGTATTGCCCGTACTTTCCAGAATATACGTCTGTTTTCCAATATGTCGGTTATAGATAACG
>JAFOBR010000002.1 GCA_017381715.1 Clostridia bacterium | reverse complement strand
TGTAGGGACAGGCGTCCTCGACTGTCCGCTCTAATTACAAAAATAAGGTAAAAATTCGGTAGAAGTAAACCTCTACCGAATTTCTTTTTTATTGCGTTTCTACGCATTTTCGCTTCGCTGGCTGTAGGTTACTACAGCTCCCGCTCGCGAAAATGCGTTCTACAGCGTTTTACCATCGCTCACTTCAAAAACTTACTTTTTCGATGCAACAGACGGTAGTGTAGTGCGAACAAATTACGGGACGATGGCGGGGTTCCCCGCAAAACCGCAGGTTTTGTGGGGTGCAGGTGGGGACATCGTCCCCTACGATTATCGAATAGCCGTGGCTGTTTGCAGACCGTAGGGGACGTCGTCCCCGACGTCCCGTAACAAAATAAAAATGTTTTTTGCGCTGCAAAAAACTTCCATAGTTCATAGTTCCTCGTTCCCGGGGTTCCCCGAAAACGCTATGCGTTTTTGGGGTGGGTTCCTCGTTCATAGTTAAAAAAAATTAACCTGCATCAGCAGGTTAATTTTTCCTATATCTCGTCTGTTCGCACAGCTTTGTAAGTCGCTTTTTGCTTTCGCTTTCTCCAAATCCGTCAAGCATTTTTATGGCGGCTTTCAAAATCTCGTCTGCCTTTTTCTCCGCTTTTTCTCTGCCCAGCAGGGTAACGAAGGTGGCTTTGTGGTCCCTTTCGTCCTTGCCTCTTGTTTTGCCGGTGTCACTTTCGGGGTCGGAATCCAAAAGATCGTCCGTTATCTGGAACAGCAGACCGTAAATGCTTCCAAACGCTTCCGCTTGCGCAGTATCCTTGCCTGCCGCCAAAGCCCCCAGCATGCAGGTAAGTGAAAGCAGGCATCCCGTTTTTAATGCCTGAAGCTGTATAAGGCTTTCTTCGGTGGTAGAAAATGTTGATGATATCAGGTCTATTTGCTGTCCCGCCATCATACCGCAGCTTTTTCTTGCCACAAGAGAAGCCGCCTCTGCGTTGGTTTTTCCGTCCATATAGGGGTTGGATGCCGCCGTGCCGCAGGCTTTTAAAAGCAGGGTGTCCCCCGCTAAAATCGCCGTCGCTTCCCCGAACTTTACGTGGTTTGTGGGCATTCCGCGGCGCAGAACGTCGTTATCCATTGCGGGCAGATCATCGTGAATGAGAGAGGATGTATGCACCATCTCCACCGCCGCGCAGTAGGGGACGGCGGGAGTGAAATCGGCTTTTCCCGAAAGCATACAGTAAAACTCCGCGCATAAATAGGGGCGTATCCGCTTTCCCCCTGCGTTTACGGAATACTGCATGGAATCATACAGCTTTTTATACGAAGCATCCGCAGGGCAGGAAAGGGATTTTTTTAAATATTCGTTAACTCTTTCCGCAACCGCTTCACGCATTAAAATCTTCCTCCGTAATTCCTACGGCAGTTTCGGTAAGTATACGCACCTTTTGCTCTGCCGCATCCAGCTTTTGGGTGCAAAGCTTTACAAGAGCGTTACCTTCCTCAAAAAGCTCAATACTTTTATCAAGAGGCAGAGAACCGTTTTCAAGCCCCTTTACTATTTCTTCAAGCCTTGCAAGTGCCTGCTCAAATGTATATTCCTTGTTCATTTTTTAATAGCCTCCATTTCTCCGTCGGATAACCGCAAAGTGAAAACTTCGCCCGAATTTATCTGGGAAATACTCTTTATAACCTTTCCGTCCTTATCAAAGGCGGCGCCGTATCCTCTTGCAAGTATGGCAAGGGGGTTTAATGATTCCAGTTTTGCGCAAAGAGTGTTCTTTTTTACACCTGCACGGTGCAAAATACCGTCTGCCGTCCTGCACATACGGTTGTCCAAAGCGGAAAGGGCAAGACGTTTTTCGTCAATAGCGCTTCTGGGCACCGTCATTGCACGGGAGGAGGCAAGCTCCTTAACACGTACCCGTCTGTCCTTGATATTCATATTCAAAATGCTTTCAAGCCGTTTTGAAACGTTCAAAAGCTGTCTTTTGGTGTCCTTTGCGTCGGGCACGGCGATCTCCGCCGCCGCCGAGGGTGTGGGGGCACGCTTGTCCGCCACGAAATCCGCAATGGTGAAATCCGTTTCGTGGCCCACCGCAGAAATTACGGGAATACGGCAGGCAAATATCCTTCTGGCAAGAGCTTCGTTATTAAACGCCCAAAGGTCTTCAATACTTCCGCCCCCTCTGCCGATAATTATTACGTCGCACTTTCCCTCTTTATCAAAATAATCAATAGCTTTTATCAGGTCCGCAGGGGCGTTTTCACCCTGCACCAGAGAGGGGTAAAGCCGTATCTCCGCCGCGGGAAAACGCCTTCCCGTAACGGTTATCATATCCCGTACCGCAGCACCTGTGGGCGCGGTAATTATGCCGATACGATGAGGGATTTTGGGTATGGGCTTTTTGTGTCTTTCGTCAAATAACCCTTCCTCCGCCAATTTTGCTTTTAACTGCTCAAAGGCAATATAAAGGCTTCCCACACCGTCGGGTGTCATTTCAGAAACGTATAGCTGGTATTTTCCCTGTGCGGGGTATGCGCTTATTCTTCCACGGCAAATAACCTTCATTCCGTTTTCCGGCTTGAAGGTTATCTGTGAAAGGTCATACTTAAACATTACCGCAGGAATTAAGCTTCCCTCGTCCTTAAGGGTAAAAAATACGTGCCCCGTGCGGTTTGGGGAATAATTGCTTATCTCGCCTTTAACGTATATGTCTCTGAGCGGAGGAATGTTTTCCAGAATGCCTTTTATGTAGTTGTTGAGTTGGGTGACTGTGATGGCTCTGTTTTCCACAATATCTCCAAGAAAAACGATGAACGATAAACGATGAACGATGAACGAATGGTTGATTTTTGTTCTGCGAACAAAAATCTTCCGAAGTTCCTAGTTCCTCGTTCCTAGTTCCTCGTTAATTTATTATTCCTGCCAATACTCCGTTAATAAACGAAACCGCTTTCTCATCATCATACTTTCTCGCCAGCTCCAGCGCTTCGTTAACAGCTACCTGCTTTTCGGTGCCGACGTAAAGTATCTCATAAGCGGCGAGGCGAAGCACGGAAAGAGAAACTCTGGAAATTCTGTCCAGCGACCATTTTTCCGCCGCGGCAGAGATGCGCAGGTCTAATTTTTGCTTGTTCTGGCAAACGCCGTTAAAAAGTGTAGTGGCAAATTCGGAAACCTTTTCTTCACGAATTTCCTTTGCTTTTTGTATAATTTCGTCTGTGCTTATTTCGGGGGAAAAAGTCTGCTCGTAAATGAGGCAAAGAGCCGCCTCGCGGGATTCACGTCTTGTCATAATCTTTGTTCTCCAAAGAAAAATATATTTTAACAGTTAATTATAACACGTAAAAATACAAAAAGCAATAAAAACAAATTTAAAATAATATTGACATTTTATACATTTCTATATATAATATATTCATAAAACATTTTAAAGGAGTACATATTATGAACAAGACACTTTTCGGTATTCTTACCATTCTGTTCAATGCATACGGTGTTCCCTGCTTCATTCAGGGTCAGACCAAAGCAGGCGTTATCAGAATAGTTCTTTCCTGCGTAACCTTCGGTGTTATGGCTACCATTAACGGTATCATGGGTATCATCCAGGGTATCAAGGTTCTCCAGATGACAGAAGAAGAATTCCAGGCAAATCTCGGCACCATCGATATGGGTATCCCCAAGATGATCAAGGAAGAAACCGCTGAATAAGTTTTTGCAAAATAAAAACGCCGCATATCGCGGCGTTTTTTGTTTTTTTGCAAAAACAGAGAAGAGTGAAAAGTGAAGAGTGAAGAGTTATGGTTGATTTTTGTTCTGCGAACAAAAATCTTCCTTTTCTTTTCTCTTTTCTCTCTTATCTCTTCTCTTTGATTTTTAACCAGTATTCTTTCATCGCAGATTCATTTTTGTTCGTTCCCGGTACGTAATATATCTTTTCCTTCAATTCGTCGGGCAAATACTGTTGTTCCACGTAATTATTGGGGTAGGCGTGAGGGTATTTATATCCGCCTCTGCCAAG
>JAFOBR010000023.1 GCA_017381715.1 Clostridia bacterium | reverse complement strand
TGCCGTCAAATTATATACTTCGCCCTTTTCCATCGATTTGAGTTCTTTTTTCTCCGGCATTGGGTCGCCCGGATACACTTGGCAGCCGAAAACTTCTTGGGAAATATCGTAGATTTTCATTACTTATTCTCCGTCAAATTCTTATTTTTCGGTGAGTTTATTATATCACACCAACGCAAACAAATCAAGGCGCAGCCTTGTATACCACCAATGCGGGATAATATGCCATCATCTTCACAATGAACCACCCCAAGAAGCCTAACGGCTTCTCGGGGACCCCGAATAAAAAAGGACTTTTGGTAGACAAAAGTCCTTTTTGTTGAATTATACCGCATTTTTAACTTGGAATTCACCTGACTGCTAAACCGATAATAGCACGATACATCAGCACAAGTCCTGCGCTCAGCAATACACCGCCAATAATATCCGTGAGCCAATGTACGCCGGAAATAAGTCTGCCAATTACCATGAAAGCAATAAATGCAACAAGCATAGCGGCAACGATATTACGAAGCAATTTGTTCCTTATTCGACTACCCGATTGCATGACAGCCGTTGGCATAACGCACGTCACCAGCAAGGTTGTTGAAGATGGATAAGACGCTTCCAAACATCCGTTTATCAGCACAGGTCTGTAATTGATCACTACGCTCTCAAAAAACAAATAGGAAGCAATCGTGACAATATAAAAACCGCCCAAGATAAGAATGTCATGATCTACCTTGCGTATACTTTTTCGTTTGACCCACTGCATAAGTCCGACTACGCCGAAGCCCATGCAAACAAAGAACGGCACAAAACCGAGCCAATCAGTTATATTGTATAGGATAAAATGCGTACCGGTCAAAGCATGAACAAAACCATTTATACCGGCCAATCCTACCGATGAACCTTGCGGTCCAATTGTACGGACATCTACAAAGCAAACTGCCGCCGTCCACAGCACAAACGCTGCAAGCAAGCATATTGAAGCGAAAAAGCTTTTTCTGACTCTTTTCATTTTTTACCATCCTTTGGCTTGTATTTGCACAAATACAAGTTTAGTGAAAGATGTTGAAAAATGAAAGACTCGAGCCGTCACATCGGTGATACGTTTCGTATCATTGCCGTTTTATCAACATTAAAGCCTTGATAAGCAAAAAAGCAAATACAAATATCGCCGGATAGGGTTGCTGACTTACAATGAAAAGACATACTCCAACTGCACTTAATGCCAACGACAAAATACTCTTGTACCGGGTCCAAAGTCTTTGACGATAGTTTTGTAGAACAAGAAGCGCAATGCCCATCAATATCATGGTACCTATAAAAACAAAGTATGCGATTTTTAGGTACGACTGAATGCTGTCCAAAACAAGGAGTGATACTTCTTGAACAACATCATCAGCTTTTTGTCCGAAGAATGGTAGAAACAGCAACAAAGCTATACCGCAGTCAAGCAGACCGAAAACCAAATCTCGAACAGTTCGTTCTTTTTGCTTGGTATCCTCTTCTGCTATGGTCAGCAATTCATCACCTGACAATAATTCATCAATCGTCACCTCGAAAAACTTTGCAATTACTTTCAAGGAATCTATATTCGGATACCCTCTGCCAGACTCCCATTTTGAAATTGCAGTTCGGGAAACGTAGAGATACTCCGCAAGTTCTTCTTGAGTAAGTCCTTTTTGCTTTCGAAGTTCCTGTAGTTTTTCATTAAATTCCATAATAACACTCTCTTGCAATTCATATCCCGACGAAGTCGGATTTCATCACGAAGTGATTTCCTCCACCGCAGGTGGATTTATTCTGTCCGATAGGACGGATTTAGTTGAAAAGAAACACCATTTGTCCGGTAGACAAATGGTGTTTCTTTTCTGGTGCGGGTAGCAGGACTTGAACCTGTACAGTATTGCTACCACTAGAACCTGAATCTAGCGCGTCTGCCAATTCCGCCATACCCGCATATAATTTGACAACGGCGTAATTATATCACACCGTTGCCTTGTTGTCAAGTGAAATTCACCACTATTATTTGATTTTTTCGTATGTATTAAGCCATTCGCGGGCAATAAGCTCGTGGCCGAAGGGAGTGGGGTGAACTCCGTCACACAGCCAATAGGATTCGGGCGCCTGTTCGCAAAGCGCATCAAACTTATCCTGCAGAGGGATAAACTCAAGTCCGTACTTTTCGGCAATACGGCGGCAGGCGGCAGCTTTGTCCTTTACTCCGCTGAGGAAGCCTTCCCAATTTTCTTCCGTGGCGGTACCCTTAAGCACGAAGGGCTCGAATATGATTATTTTACATTCGGGCAGTGCCGTCTTTACCTCTTCTATAAGCATGGAATAAAGCATCTCAAACTTAGGGGTATCTATGCCGTTTTGATAATTGATCTCATGCCATACGTCATTTACGCCGATGAGGATAGACATTATATCGGGTTTGAGGTTAATGATATCCTTCTTTATACGGGCATACACGTCAACAATACGGTTGCCGGAAATACCGCGGTTTATAAAATTATATTTACCGGGCTCGTCAAATCCGATAGAAGCGGTAACCAGCTGGGGATAGCCCAGCCCCCTTCTGCTGTCATCGTTATAATCACGGCCGGCGTCTGTAATGGAATCGCCTTGGAAAAGAATGGTTTTCATAAAAAGCTCCTTTATTTTTAGTTGTATTTTACAACCTGAGTAAGCAGGCAATGGAGAACGTAACGCTCTTTTGAGTTGGTATAGCTGTTTGTACAGGTAACGAGGGTCGCTATTTTTGAAGAAGAGTCATACGGTAAAGAGCAAGGAATGATGGAACGAGAACGGATCATATCCAGATATTCCACAAAAGATGCGTAAGACTGGAAGCTGGTTTTGGTGAAATCCGTACCGTCGGACCTATATCCGGAAAAAGGCTTGTAAATGTACAAAGCGTCCTCGGTATATATTTCTATACGCATTGTCTCTGCCGTGGAATTGCGGTTAGCGCTCTCAAACCAGTTACGCAAGGAACGGAACATGGTGCCGTTGGTCATATTATGACCGTATACAACGGTGTTAAGGTTATTGTTATATATATCCGAAAGGCGGTAATCAACGTATATACTGCCGCCGTTGGCGTAATTGCCCTTATAATCCGAGCGTATGTAGGTATCGTTGGTGTCGCCCTTTAACACGGGGTAATCTATATTGGTGCCCGTTACAACTATCCACGCATAAGTATCGGGATATTTGGCTTTGAGTGCAGTAACTGCGGCTTTGTATTTTGCGTATCTTGCAGGGTCGTCGTATTCGTTATCCTTTGAACCCGCAACGGTGTTGTTATCCATAACCAGATTTATGGAATCGTACAAGGAAAGCAGGTTATCCGGCGTGACGGTGGACGCCAGCGGAGACAAAGCACTTTCCACGATTACCTCCGTAAGCGTATCCTGCTCTTTTTTATCCGCAATAAATCTTTCTACCACGGAATTTGAAGAATACAGAAATATTGCTATGAACACGCAGGCGAGGGCGGCGCGCAAGATGCTGTCTGCTCCCATACGTTTCTTTTTATGTTTACTGCTGTCATAACCGGTCTGATCCGGTGTCATAGAAGACAAGGAAGACAGGAATTGATTATTGTCTTGCATACTTAGAATAATGCCCCTTTTAGTTTTTGCTATTGCTATTATAGTGAAAAATGTTTAATTAAGCAAGTACGTATTGTAAATTTTTTTGCTTTGCTGACAAAAAGATTTATAAAATTTAAAAAGGAATTGACAAATCGGGGTTTTTGGTATATTATATATCGTGTTTAACTATGTAAACAATTTAAAGGAGAAATAAAATGAGTTTAAAGAGTGTTAACAGAGAAACTCAGAACCTTGCGGAACTTGAGATACTGATTGAAAAATCCGTGTTCGACGCAGAGGTTGACAAGGTGTTCAAAAAGAATGCCGAAAAAATTACCGTTCCCGGTTTCAGAAAGGGAAAGGCTCCCCGCAAGATTATCGAAAAAATGTACGGCACCGCATACTTCTTCGAAGAAGCTATTGATAACCTGCTTCCCGATGAATACGCTGCTGCTGTTGCAGAAGCAGGTATCGACCCTGTTTCCCGTCCCGAGATAGACGTTAAGTCTATGGACGACAACGGTGTTTTGCTTACTGCAAAGGTTTACACCAAGCCCGAAGCTGTTGTTGCAGATTACAAGGGTATTGAAGTTAAAAAGGACAAGGTTCGCGTAACAAAAGATGAGATCGCCGCAGAGATTGACAAAATCCGTGAGCGTAATGCGCGTATACTTACTCTTACCGACGTTGCTGCTGAAAACGGCGACGAGGTAGTTATAGATTTCGAAGGCTTTGTTGACGGCGTTGCTTTCGAAGGCGGCAAGGCAGAGAAATATTCTCTTAAGCTTGGCAGCCACTCCTTCATTGAAGGCTTTGAAGAACAGCTTATCGGCAAGGTTCCTTCCGAAGAGCTCTTTGATATCAACGTTAACTTCCCTGCTGATTACGGTGCAGAAAACCTTGCAGGCAAGCCCGCAGTATTCAAGATCAAGCTTCACGAAGTAAAGCGTACCGATCTTCCCGTGCTTGACGAAGAGTTTGTAAAGGACGTTTCCGAATTTGATACCGTTGCTGAATACGAAGCAGATATTAAGGCCAAAATCAAGGAAAGAAAGACTGCTGACAGCGATCGCAAGCTGGAAGAAGACCTTATCAACGCTATCGTTGAAAAGACCACCGTTGAAATTCCCGATTGCATGATTGAAACCGAAATCGACGGCTATGTTCGCGATTACGATTACCGTCTGCAGATGCAGGGCGGCTCTCTTGACCTGTACTACAAGTACACCGGTCAGACCGAAGAGCAGCTCCGTGAATCCTTCAAATCCGGCGCAGAGAAGCAGGTAAAGACCCGTCTTGCTCTGGAATTTATCTCCAAGACCGAGAATATAACCGCTACCGAAGAGGAGATCGAAGCTGAATACGCAAAGATCGCCGCAGGCTATGCTGTTGAGATAGAAAAGGTTAAGTCCTCTATCCCCGTTTCCGGTATTACCGAAGACGTTGTTCTCCGCAAGGCTGTTGATTTCGTTAAGGAAAACGCAGTTATTAAATAAGCTTACCAAAACTACGGGCTGTCTCATTCAGGTGCGGCAGCCCATATTTTTTAAATCTATTGTATGAAAGGATAGTGTTTTTTATGGCTTTAGTGCCTTACGTTGTGGAGCAAACAAACCGCGGCGAGCGTTCTTACGATATCTTCTCCCGCCTGCTTAATGACAGAATTATTTTTCTTTGCGACGAAGTAAACGATGCTACCGCATCTCTTGTAGTTGCTCAGCTTCTGTATCTGGAGGCGCAGGATGCCGACAAGGACATTTGCCTTTATATTAACAGCCCCGGCGGAAGTATTTCCGCAGGTATGGCTATTTTTGATACCATGAACTTTATAAAGTGTGATGTTTCCACTATCTGTATTGGTATGGCAGCATCTATGGGCGCATTTCTCCTTGCCGCAGGCACAAAGGGAAAGAGAATTGCTCTGCCCAACAGCGAGATAATGATACATCAGCCCTTGGGCGGTATGCAAGGTCAGGCTTCGGATATTAAGATCCACGCCGATCACATACTCCGTATCAAGGATAAAATGAACACAATTCTCGCAGAGCGTACCGGTCAGGATATAGAAACCATCCGCCGTGATACTGACAGAGACAATTACTTGACCGCAGAGCAGGCCCTTGCATACGGTCTTATTGATAAAATTATTGAAAAGAGATAAAAAATGGCAAAAAGCAAAATATGCTCGTTCTGCGGTAGACCGTCATTTAAGGTAACCGAGCTTGAGATAGGCGGTCAAAACCTTGATTTTTGTGATGATTGCATTTCCATTTGCGAAGAGATCGTGGCAGAATACGAGGCAAAGCTGATGGGCGATAATGACGAAACAGGTATCGCACTGACCACTGCCGAAGCAAACGGACTCCCTACCATCAAAGAAGAGAAACAGCTGATGAAGCCTATGGAAATAAAGGCTAAATTGGATGAATACGTTATAGGTCAGGATGCGGCAAAGAAAGCCCTTTCCGTAGCCGTATATAACCACTACAAGCGTATTAACTCCCTTACCGGTCCCGATGACGGAGTGGTGCTTCAAAAGAGCAACGTGCTGTTGCTGGGTCCCACCGGCGTTGGTAAAACCCTGCTTGCTCAGACCTTGGCAAAGATACTTGACGTTCCCTTTGCTATTGCTGACGCAACCACACTTACCGAAGCGGGTTACGTTGGCGAAGACGTGGAGAATATACTGCTTCGTCTTATTCAAGCTGCGGATTTTGATATCGCCAAAGCGGAAAAAGGTATTATTTACGTTGACGAGATCGACAAGATCTCCCGCAGAAGCGAAAACCGTTCCATTACCAGAGATGTTTCCGGCGAAGGCGTACAGCAAGCCCTTCTTAAAATTCTTGAAGGAACCCAATCCAACGTACCTCCTCAGGGTGGAAGAAAGCATCCCAACCAGGAATATATTCAGATAGATACCACCAACATTCTGTTCATCTGCGGCGGTGCTTTTGACGGCATAAACGATATTATCGAAAGCCGTAACGGAAGACAGATTATCGGATATTCATCCGGCATAACCGCAAAAAAGGATAAGGAAGAGATTATAAAGGACGTGGTTCCCCACGACCTTGTAAAATACGGTCTTATACCCGAGCTTATCGGCAGACTTCCCGTTATCGTGGCGTTGGACGCTCTTGACAGAGATGCGCTGGTACGTATACTGCGTGAGCCTAAAAACGCTTTGACAAAGCAGTACAGAAAGCTGTTTTTGTTTGACGGAATCGAACTTTCATTTACCGACGAAGCGATTGAAAAGATTGCAGACAAGGCAATTGAGCTTAAGACGGGTGCAAGAGGACTCCGCGGAATTCTGGAAGGCGTTATGACCGACCTTATGTATGAAATGCCCTCTCGGGATGACGTAAAAGAGCTTACCATAACCGCAGATATGATAAAATAAAATCACCCCCTATTCAAACAAAAAACCGGCTTTAAAAGCCGGTTTTTATTGTTATTCGTGGAGTTTATTTACTTCTTTTTCTTAGCAACAACTGCGATTACAGCTACGATAACTACCAGAGCTACAACGCCAAGGCCGATCCACAAAGCGGTGTTGCCGCCTTCGGGAGTTTCTTCGGTTTCGGAAGAATCTGCGGGCTTGGATTCATCTGCAGGCTTGGATTCGTCTGCAGGCTTGGATTCGTCTGCGGGAACGGATTCGTCTGCGGGAACGGATTCGTCTGCGGGAACGGATTCATCTGCGGGAACGGATTCATCTACGGGTTCGGATTCTGCGGGAGGAGTTATCTCGCCCGCTTCGCCATCGTTATAAACTTCAACTTCATCTACGAACATCCAAGAGTTGCCTTCGGATGCGATGAGTTCGTATTTTACGTACTGAGCGGTCAGATTAACGACACCGATAGCCTTTACAACTGCTGCTTCGGTAAGATCTTCATATTCAAGTTCAACCGCTTCACTCCATGTGGATTTATCTGCAGAAACAGAAACATTTATAACAGAAGGTGCACCGATACCTGCAGAGCAGTGGTTGGAAAGTGAAATTACAACCTTGCCTACGTTAACAGATTCGCCGAGATCAACGATAATGGAAGCACAACCGTTTGCACTGTAGAAATCAGAGTTTAAACTGAGTCCGACATACTGGGGCTCAGAATAATGGGAGGATGCTGCATAGTCGCCATTGGTAAGCTTTTTGGTGTCATCATCAAGATACTGATCTCTTAAGCCGTTGAGTTCATAACTCTTACCGGCTGCAACATTTTCCGCTTCGGCAAAAGCAAAAATGCCGCAAAGAGAAAGAACAAGGGTAAGCGCGATAAAAGCTGATACGATTTTCTTCATTGAATTTTCTCCTTTTAAATTTTTTTAATATTAAAATCACCGGAATTTATGTGCCCGATGTGATTTCCATAAGGGGTTCCATATACTGCTGATGTCTGCGGTTGAGTTCTTCTGTATACTCCCGCTTTGCACCCTTGTGCAGCTCTCTGAGATACTGGTGGTGGTTGGACATTATCTCTGCATTTTCACGGGCGAGGAGCAGGAGCGCGATAGAGGAGCACTGGTCAGCCGCACGCTCAAGATGAGTCAGGGTTTCTACGAAAACAAGTCCTGTGGACACAATGCATGTGCCCAATTTAAGACGCTCGATATGTCTGTCCTTAAGAAGGGCGATCATATCGTCTATTGTTTCTTCAAGAGGCTCTACCTTTTCTGCGATAGAAAGGTCGCCGGTTTCAACAGCGCTTACGGTAAGCTCTACGATCTCGTTTACTGCGGAGCACATAAGCTCAAGTTCTTTCTTTGCACCGGCGGAAAAGGAGGTTCCGTCCCGCTTCATTTCCTCTGCGAATTCAAGAATATCCGTGGCGTAGTCGCCGATACGCTCGAAATTGGTGTTGGTCTGCATAAGGCGGTTTATTGCACGAGTCTGTGCGCCGGATTTTGCATGTCTGGAAAGACGGACAAGGAAGTTATCGCACGTATCGGTAAATTCGTCTATACGGTCTTCTCTGGCGCGTATCTTTTCTCCGTCCTCTGCGGAATATTTACTGAACATATCAAAAGAAAGGGTGAGATTGCTTGCGGCGGTTCTGCCCATTTCCGCAATTGCCTTTTCTGCTTCGGCGATCGCGATATCGGGAGAGATGAACAGCTTTTCATCAAGCACACGGAAGGGCTTTACAAAGTCCTTGTTGGGATCGTCCTTTACCAGCTTCATGCTCAGCTTTACGAGCAAGCCTGCGAAGGGCAAAAGAACAACTGCGGTTGCGAGATTGAATATTGTCTGGAAATTTGCGATAGCGCCGCTGTCCGAAACGGAATTCCAAAGTTCGGGGAAAGCGCCGCAGGCACGCAATATTGCCATTACTGCCATAAACAGCACTGTGCCGATAACATTGAAAACTATATGTATTATACCGGTGCGCTTTGCGTCCTTATTACTTCCGATAGAGCATACCATTGCGGTGGTAACGCAGGTACCGATATTTATACCCATAATCATAGGATATACCAAAGAGAAGGTAAGAGTACCGGTTGAAGAAAGTGCCTGCAAAATACCAACGGTTGCGGAAGAGGACTGAATGATAACGGTTATAACCAAGCCTACCAGTATGCTGAGCACGGGGATTTCGGTTACTTTTGTGATCATATCTACAAAAAGCTGAGAATTTTCCAAGCCTTCCACAGCGCCGGTCATATTAAGCAGACCGATAAACAGTACACCGAAGCCTGCAAAAATTTCGCCGGAGTTTTTAAACTTACTGGATTTGGTGAACATTATAAGGATAATACCAATAACAAGGGAAACAGGTGCAAGGGTTTCCGGCTTGAATATTTTTAAAACAACATTCCCGCCCGAATCTATATCCATAAGTCTGATAAGCTGTGCAGTAACGGTAGTACCTACGTTGGCACCCATTACGATTCCCGTTGCCTGCTTAAGATTAAGTATACCTGCAGAAATAAGACCTACCGTAAGCACGATTGTCGCGGTAGAGGACTGAATAACCGCGGTTACGACAGCACCCGTAAGAAAGCCGAGAAATACATTGTGGGTTAGCTTGCCCAACACGGTTTTCAGCGCACTGCCTGTGGACTTCTTAAGACCGTCGCTCATTATCTCCATACCGTAGAGAAACATAGCAAGTCCGCCCAGCAGCGTGATTATATCGAAAACGTCCATAATTAAACCTCCTGTTTTTTAGGACTGTATTTACTATTTCAAAACAAGCTCTTTGATAGTATCAAAGTCTTTCTGTGAAATTTTCCCGTCTTTATCCGTATCTGCGGCGGCAAAGGCGGTTACGGAAGCTTGAAGAGTACCCGAAGCTATGCGCCGAGCCGCAAGATAATCCGCTATTTCATATTTTCCGGAAAGATTTACATCGCCTGTAATATATTCGCCGGGCTTTTCCTCTTCTTCGGTTTGTTCAGAAACACCTACAACCATTTCGGAAACGAAGTTGTGAATAGAATTATCGGGCAGAAATTCTGCTTTTACATATCTTGCTTTAAGCTTTTCGGCAGTTTTCATGGTAGCGTATGCGTATTTTTCTTTGCTTAAAATAACGGCAACGGTACCCACCTCTGTGAAATTAACACCATCTTCGGAAACGGAATATGTAACCGTATTGGGTTTTGATATACCGCTTTCCAATGCGTAGCCGAACTGAATATCAAAATAGGACAGATCGTCGCGTATTTTGCCAAGATCTACGGTAATAAAGAATTTTTCGCCCTTTTCAAGCATTGAAGCGTGCATATCGTGCCATTCCGTGCCCAAAGGGGAGGAAGCAAGTATCCCGTCGGTAAGCTCTTTACCGTCTATCTTCATATACGGAGCATCCCATTCTGCCGTGTTGGTATAAGGTGTGAAGGCATCGTATTTACAGCCGGTAGAGATAATTTCGTATCCCTCTCCCCAAGCATGGCTCCGTATTTTCTGCCCAACAGCAAGCTCCGAAACGAACACAAAGGATTTGGCAGACGTAGGGAATACCGCCTTTACGTAGCGGGCAGAGAATTTCTGGTTTATAACAGCGCCGGGACAGCCAATAATCGCTTTGCTTAAGTTTACCTTTTTAAGCAGAGTATAGTCTATGCCGTCATCGGAAATATAAAATTCCACGTATTCGGGTAATCCGATAGATGCGCCGATATCTTCACGGAATTCCATATATATTTTTTCAAGATCCGTATACACGCTTCCCAGATCAACGGTTACCTGATGTCTTCCGTCTTTTTCGGTAATATTTCTATGGAATGCGTGCCATTCCGTGCCGTAGCTGCTGGTATAGTAAGCGCCGTCTGTAAGCTCTTTTCCGCTTATATCAGCATAACCGTTGGTAGAATTTGTGTAAGCCTTGGTAGCGGTATATGAACAGCCGTAAGAAATAATATTAAGTCCGTCCATTTCGTTTATGGAATCTATATATTTATCCGCTACGTCGGATTCCTTCAGGGTGCCCTTTGCGTATTTATATGTGAGATCGTATATAAGACGTATTTCGGGAATTTGTGACTTAAAGCATTCATAAAAAAATCTTACGTCCTGATAATACATCTTGACCGCATTCATAGCGCCGTTTGCGGCGAAATCCTTGAGATATGTAAGATAGCGGTTATAATAATCGGTGGAATCGCATATCTTTCCACTGATCTCAACTTCATTGCACATACCGTACTGCTTAGCGTAATCCACAGCGTTTTTCACACGCTCCTTTTCCGCATTTGCATTAAACATATAGTTGGGCTGTAAGCAGGCAATATCAAAGCCGTATTCCTTCCATCTGTTCCAGCCCTGCGCCATATAATAAGGAATCCAGACAGATTTATATCCTTTTCCCCGAATATAATCGGTAGCAGCGGTGAGAAGCTTTTTTTCCGTGTTGCTTGAGGTATTTATAAATTCCTCGAACCAGTAAAAGCCGTACAGCTCCAGATTCTCATAATTACCGTTTTCAAACAGCTTTATGTAATTTTCCACCTGCCATTTGCAGATGGCGATACGGTCCTCCGTTTTGGAGAAATCGTATGTCTTCCCGCCGATAGAACCGAAATTTGTCTGCCCTTCTGTGGGATAGATAAGAGTGAAGAATACCTTTACCTTGTAATCCTTTTTGCCAAGCTCTTTTTTGACCTGACCGACAGCGGTGTTAAGCGCCTCAAGATTATACCCACGAGCGAAAATATCGTCTATATATGCCTGCCAATCCGAAGAAACGGCGGGATTTTTGCTTAAATACATAGTGCCGCCGGAAGGACCGGTGCTTACACAGGGAAGTAATAAAAACGCATCGTAAAAAGTATCTTTTAATTTTCCGTCCGTACCGTAATATCCCGCATACGGAAGCAAAGTTTCTACGGTATGTCTGCTCGAAACCGCGCCCTGATTACCGAAGGTATACATAAGCATAACGTTTTGTATACCGCCGAAATCCGAAGGCATAACAAGACCTTTGGCAGACGCAGGAAAAGACGCTACAGGCAAAGTTCCTGCAACGAAAAGGATTATAAGAAGCAAGCAAACATATTTTTTCAAATTATACACTCCCACTTTCACAAAATAATGATAACACATAAGGTTTGATATTGCAATACTAAAATTTTTATGTTAAAATAAAAAGCACTATGGAGGTAACTCGGTATGTACAAAAAAGCATTACTTATAGTAAACTTTCATTCCGGAATGGGAAAGGCAAAAACTGTTCTCACAGAGGTTATTGAAACCTTATCCAGATACGATATAATTCCAACCGTATACGTTACTAAAAATAAAGAGGAAACTATTCTTACCGCAGAAAAAGCAACGGAGCATTTTGATATGGTGGTTGCCGTGGGAGGCGACGGAACCTTATCCGAAATAGTAAACGGTGTTATGCGGGCGGAAAAGAATATTCCCGTAGGTTACATCCCTACCGGAAGCACCAACGATACCGCAAGATCTTTAGGTATAACCACCAATGCACGTGAAGGTGCAGAGATAATTGCCCGTTTTAATCCCAAAAAATACGATATCGGCAGGGTGAACCAAAAATACTTTGCTTATATCGCCGCTACGGGCGCTTTCACAAAGGTATCCTATGCCACCAGTCAATCCATGAAAAATGCATTAGGACATCTGGCATACGTGCTTGAGGGAATTAAATCCGTATCCGAGATTTCAAAAATGCGTATTACCGGCTCTACCGATAAAGGCAGCTTTGACGGAGAATACCTGTTTTGCTCTATTTCCAATTCCACCAGCGTTGGCGGCGTTATACATCTGGATGCGGGAACCGTTTTATTTAATGACGGACTTTTGGAGCTTTGCCTTATTTCCGCTCCCCAGAACGGTCAGGACCTTATGCAGCTTGTGGGAGATCTGATGCAATCCAAATTTGACAACAAACTTATAACGATCAAACAGATAACAAAAGCAGAGCTTACGATTCCCTCCGAATCCGGCTGGACGCTGGACGGAGAAGACGGCGGAAAGTTTTCCACCCTCTCTTTTGATATTCCCAAGAAAAAGCTTTTACTGCTTTCCGGAAGTAAAAAATGACAGGAAGACAATAATTTATGTACGATATTAACAAGATCAGAAATTTTTCAATAGTAGCTCACATAGACCACGGCAAGAGCACACTTGCCGACCGTTTGCTTGAGCATACCCGCGCGGTTTCCGCCCGTGAGGTAGGCGAGCAGATGCTTGACAATATGGATCTTGAAAAGGAACGCGGCATTACCATTAAAGCCCGCGCCGTCCAATTTGATTATCAGGCGGATGACGGCAACACCTATTCAATGAATCTTATTGACACTCCCGGCCACGTAGACTTTACCTACGAGGTTTCCCGTTCTCTCAAGGCGTGTGAGGGTGCTATACTTATAGTTGACGCCACCCAGGGTATACAGGCACAGACGCTTGCAAACGCTTATCTTGCCATTGACAACGATTTGGAGATAGTTCCCGTTATTAACAAGATTGACCTTCCCTCTGCGGATATTCAGGGAGCAAAGGACGAATTGGAAGAAATTATCGGTATTCCCGCAGACAACGCTCCCGAAATAAGCGCAAAAATGGGTATAAATATAAAAGACGTTCTTGAGCGTGTGGTTGCGGACGTACCTGCCCCCACGGGAGACGTTAATGCTCCCTTGAAGGCGCTTATATTCGACTCGTTCTATGATTCCTACAAAGGCGTTATAGTATACTTCCGTGTAAACGAAGGAAGCATAGGTGTGGGAGATAAGGTTAAAATGTTTCACACCGGTGCTGTTTTTGAGCTTGTCGAGGTGGGCACTATGTCTGCTTTCTCCCTTGAACCGAGAGAACGTCTTTATGCAGGCGAGGTAGGCTATCTTACCGCCAGCATTAAAAACATTGCAGATACGAAGGTGGGCGATACTATCGTTTCCGCAGATGACCCCGCACCCGCTCCCCTGCCCGGCTTTAAAAAAGCGATGCCTATGGTTTTTGCGGGAATTTATCCCGCAGACGGAGCGAAGTACGGCGATTTGAAGGACGCTATCGAAAAGCTGCAGCTTAACGATGCTTCCTTTGTGTTCGAGCCCGAAACGTCCATAGCTTTGGGATTCGGATTCAGATGCGGTTTCTTAGGTCTTTTGCACATGGACGTTATTGAGGAAAGACTTGAAAGAGAGTTCAATCTTGACCTCATTACCACCGCCCCCAGCGTTATATACGAGATAACCCTTAAAAACGGACAGGTTGTAATGATAGACAACCCTACCAACTACCCTGCTCCCGAGGAGATAGAATCCACCCGTGAGCCTATCGTAAAGGCTTCCATAATAACCCCGCCCGAATACGTTGGTGCGGTTATGGAGCTTTGTCAGGACAGACGCGGTACCTTTATAGATATGAAATATATCCATACCGACCGTGCCGAGCTTCACTACGATATGCCTCTTAACGAGATAGTTTACGATTTCTTCGATTCACTTAAATCCCGTACCAGAGGCTATGCATCCCTTGATTACGAGCCTAACGGATATCAGGCTTCCAAGCTTGTTAAGCTGGATATCTTGCTTAACGGCGATATTATTGATGCTCTTTCCTTTATAGTACACGCAGATAAGGCGTATGCAAGAGCAAGAAAGATTTGCGAAAAGCTTAAAGACCATATCCCCCGTCAGTTGTTTGAAATTCCCGTTCAGGCGGCGATCGGCGGAAAGATTATCGCCCGTGAAACCGTAAAGGCTATGAGAAAAGACGTACTTGCCAAGTGTTACGGCGGCGATATTACCAGAAAGAAAAAGTTGCTTGAAAAACAGAAGGAAGGTAAAAAGCGTATGCGCACCTTCGGTACCGTGGAAGTACCTCAGGAAGCGTTTATGGCTGTGCTTAAATTGGACGATGAGTAGTATTTACGTTCATATTCCCTTTTGTGTAAATAAATGCCCGTACTGCGCTTTTGTTTCCAGCGATAACTTTGATGATGACGAATTGGATTTCGAATACCAACGAGTAAAGACGGATATGCTATATGCATCCCATCTGCGTCCCGTAGCGGAAACTGTGTATTTCGGCGGCGGGACTCCTCCCGTTATCGGAATAAGCAGACTTACGGGGCTTATTCAGTACGCCAAAGAAATTTTCCAAATCCCCGAAAATGCGGAAATAACCTGCGAGGTTAACCCCAAAACCGTAAACTATGAGTTTTTAAAGCAAATGAAGGAAGCGGGGTTTAACCGTCTTTCCATAGGTGTGCAATCCCTCAACGACGAATCTTTAAAGGCTTTGGGACGTATTCACGATGCGGAAGATGCGGTTAAAGCATTTAAGGAAGCCCGAAAAGCGGGATTTGACAATATTTCCTGCGACCTTATGTTTGCTCTTCCGAACCAGACTTTGGAGATGGTTGAAGCGGACGTACGCAAAATGCTGGAATTACAGCCCGACCATATATCCCTTTACCCCCTTTCTATTGAGCACGGCACCTTCTTTTATGCGGCAAACGTACAAAAGGCGGATGAAAACACGGAATACGCTATGTACAAGCTTATTTGCCACATGCTGAAGGAAGCGGGATATATTCATTATGAGGTTTCCAACTACTGTCTGCCGGGAAAAGAATCCCGCCACAATATAAATTATTGGAAGGGCGGAGAATATATCGGCTGCGGCCACGGAAGCCACAGCTATGCCGCAGGCTACCGTTTTAACTACACGGGATATATGGAGCAGATTACCGAAAAAGATGCGGTTGAAGAAAAAATAATGCTGGGGCTCCGTCTTGCCGAGGGTATTGAAGCAGACGAAGACGCGGCAAAAAAGATTAAAAAGTATATAGACGCAGGATATGCGGAATACGCGGACGGTAGGCTGAGGCTGACCGAAGACGGATTCTGGATATCCAACGCAATTATCGGCGATATATTGGTTTGACAGCGATGTGCACAAACGGTATATGCCGTTTTTGTGCAATATACAATATAAATACGGGACAAAATTGAGATGAAATTCGGGAAAGTGCGTGTTATAATGATTTACGTGAGGTAAAGAAACACAGTGCTTTCCGTGCCACTTACTTAAAAGCGACGTACGGAGAAATATTAAAAATGAAAAAGATCTTTAACTTGCTGTTTTGCACCGAAAAAGGAAAATATCTTGTGGTGGGCGGCTTAACTACTCTGGTATCCATACTGGCGTTCTGGGTAGCGTTTTACCTTTTGGATTTAAACGATACGGTATCGACTGTTGTAAAAAACGTTGCCGGAATTGCCTTTGCATACCTTCCCAACCGCATTTGGGTGTTTGACAGCAAAAATAAATCCGCGGCGGCGGTTTCAAAGGAGAGTGTACTCTTTTTTGTTACTCGCATAGCGGTGATGCTGCTGGATATGATCTTTATGGCATTTTTACCCGCACTGCTTTCATTCCTGCCCTATTCTTCCCTTATCGCCACGGTAGTATCTTCCGTGCTGTGCCTTATTATTAATTATATCGCCAGCAAGATCTACATTTTTACCAGCAAGGAGAAAAAATGACTTTAGAGAGTCAGAACAAACCAAATAACCGAAAGCCGCCCTACAAGGCGGTTTTTTCATGCCCTGAAGAGTGTGCGGAAAGGATTAATTGCTATTTTTCCCAATATCTGCCCGAACACACGGAGGAGGTGGCAGACGTTGAGGCATTGGCTGATTTTCTCTCCTGCACACGAGCCGATATTTTTGAAATGATGTCGGACAAAAAATATTCGCCCGCGGTTTCACGGGCAATGAACAGAATAGCTTTTATAAAAAAACAGCTTGCTTTTAAAGGGAAAATCCCGGCGGCTGTTTTTGTATTTGATATGAAAAACAACCATTCATACAAGGACAAACCGGACTTTGGCGATAGTTCGGAAAAAAGCACGGTGATATTAAAAGGAGAAGCAGGAAAATGGGGCAACTGACAATAACCCTGCGTCCAAACAAAAAGCAGGAAGCTTTCTTTAACTCACAGCACAGATATACCGCATACGGCGGCGCAAGAGGCGGTGGAAAAAGCTGGGCGATGCGTACGAAATTTGTACTCCTGGCATTAAAGCATCCCGGCATACAAATACTCTTGCTGCGGCGCACTTTGGGAGAATTAAGGGATAACCATATTGTGCCGCTTCTAAAAATGCTGGCTGATACGGCGGTATACAGCGAAACCAAAAAGGAATTTTTATTCCCCAACGGTTCGAGAATAAAGCTCGGGTATTGCGACGGAGAGCAGGACGTTTTGCAATACCAAGGACAGGCTTACGAGATTATAGGTATGGAGGAAGCTACCCATTTTACCTATTTTCAGTTCCAATGTCTTACGGAATGCAACAGATATTCGGGCAATATGAAAGAACCGTTCCGCCCCAGAATGTATTTTACCTGCAACCCCGGAGGCGTGGGACACGATTGGGTGAAGAGGCTGTTTATCGACAAACTTTACCGCGACGGAGAAAACCCCGAAGACTACCGCTTTATTCAAAGTCTTGTATTCGATAACAAATATCTTACTGAAAACGACCCCGATTACGTAAACGCCCTCTCCGCTCTGCCCGATGCAAGAAAAAGGGCGATGCTTTACGGTGATTGGGACGCCTTTGAGGGAGCGTTCTTCCCCGAATTTGACCCGAGAATACACGTGGTAAAAGATCCGGTTATACCCAAAAACGCTTTTCTGTTCCGCGCCCTTGATTACGGTCTGGATATGACGAGCTGTTTGTGGTGCGCCGCAGACGGCAAAGGAAACGTTACCGTATACAGAGAGTTCAACGCGCCGAATCTCATATTATCCCAAGCCGCCGCAGAAATATGCGCCCGTACACCTGCAGGAGAAAAAATACGTTATACCGTTGCTTCCCCCGACCTTTGGAACAGACGACAGGAAAGCGGTAAAAGCGGGTTTGATATTCTTAATTCAAGCGGATTAAAGGGGCTTATTAAGGCAAATAACGCCCGTATACCCGGTTGGCGTGCGGTAAGAGAATATCTTAACCCGAAAGACGGAAAAAGCCGTCTTGCCATATCCCACAGCTGTGCCGAGCTGATACGTTGTCTGCCCCTTTTACGGTTTGACGAAAAGGTGCGGGAGGATGCTTCTTCGCAGCCCCATGACATTACCCACGCACCCGAGGCTTTAAGATATGCCCTTATGTCCAGAGAGCCTACGGCAAAAAGCAAGATCACACCCAAATTCCGAAGAAGTCTGTATTCCTTTGAATCACCGCAGACGGAAGACGGATACAACGGAATTATACAATACGATTAGGAGATAAAATGAAATTCAAAAAGCAAAAAGCCTATACAGAGGAGTGGGCGCTGTATGAAAAAGGCAAGGAATACAACCGTTCAATAGGTCTGTACGAAGAGGTGGATACCAACGAAAGATTTTACCGCGGCGACCAATGGACGGGTGTAGCCGCTTCGGGATTGCCCACACCGGTTTTCAATTTCTTTAAACGGATTATCGATTACTACATTTCCAATATCGCTTCCAGCGCTGTTAAAATGAATTTTCGCTACGCCTCTCCCCTTCCAAAGCTTTCCCGCGAAGAAGAGGAAAGGATAAACGAAACTCTTAAAAGCGTATCCAAAAACCGCTGGGAAAAACTTAAGATGGATAAGCTTATTTCCGATTCCCTTTACGATGCGGCGGTTACGGGAGATGCCGTTGCCTACACTTATTGGGATCCTTCCGTAAAGACCGGTCAGGCGTATACGGGGGATTTTAAGACGGTGCTTATCGATAACACCAACGTATTCTTCGGTAATCCCAACAGCGTTTCCGTGCAGACACAGCCATATATACTTATTTCCGGCAGAGAGCTTGTAAGCGATCTTCGCAAGCAGGCAGAGAAAGCCGGAATTTCAAAAGAAAACATCGCACTTATTGTTCCCGACAGCGACACCGACGGTTTTGCGGGGGATATGTCTGAAAAGGAGCTGGAAAACACAAAGTGCGTAACTCTTATAAAGCTGTGGAAAAACGACGATGGCAAGGTGATGTACAGAAAATCCGTAAAGGATACCGTTATTATCGGTGATACGGATACGGGGCTTACCTTGTATCCTCTGGCGTACTTCAGCTGGACCAGAGTGAAAAACAGCTGGCACGGACGCGCCGTGGGAACGGGACTTAAGGACAACCAGATATTCATTAACAAGGGCTACGCTATGGTGATGAAGCACATGATGGACACCGCTTTTTCCAAAGTGATATACGATTCCACGGTTATCGAGGATTGGTCCAACAAGGTTGGCGAGGCGGTGGCTGTAAACGGCCCTATCGAAAACGTGGCGGCGGTGCTTAACAGCGGAAGTATGCAAAGCGGTATGCTGGACGTTATAAATATGGCGATAAGCCACACAAAGGATTTTCTGGGGGCAACGGATTCTGCATTGGGCAGTGAAAGAGCCGACAATACTTCTGCTATAATTGCGTTGCAGCAGGCGTCTGCACAGCCCCTTGAAAACGTGAGAAGGGCGCTTTACCAATTTATCGAAGATATAGGTCTTATATGGCTTAACTTTATGTTTGCCTATTATGCGGACGAAAGACTTTTGCCCACCCAAGGCGGTGAGTACGAGACCTTCCCATTTTCACACTACAGAGAGGCGTTGTTTGAGTGTGATATAGACGTGGGTGCCTCCGGCTGGTGGTCGGAGGTAACCGCAGTAAACACTTTGGACAATCTGCTTAAAATGGGACTTATTAACACCAAGCAATACCTTGAACGGTTGCCCGAAAACATTATTCCCCGCAAAAAAGAGCTTATAGAAAGTATACAAACGGAGGTTTTATGAAAGAACAGGATATTTTGACAATGATTACCGAAATGGCAAAGGAGGAAGGCGCCACGGCAGAAGAACTGCTTGAGGCCATAAAGGCAGAAAGGCACACAAAAAAGCAATCCGATGCGGTTAGCAAGGATGTGGAAAAGTTCAAAAAGCTGTTTCCCGATGTGCTTCCCGCAGATATTCCCGACGAGGTGTGGGAGGAGGTCGCAAGCGGCACTTCCCTTTCCGCCGCATACGCTTTGTATCTTTGCAAGACCCAAAACAACGATGCAAAGGCACATTATGTAAACGAAGAAAACCAGCGCAGGAGCGCTCCCGCCGGCAAAGAAGCGGATACCGAGCAGACCTTCACCCCCGAACAGGTGGAAGGTATGTCGGACGAAAACGTTAAAAAGAATTTTAAACATATTATACGTTCCATTAAAAACTGGAAACTTTAAAAAATTAAAAGGAGAAAATGAAAAATGTCTAATTACAACAGTATCGAAAAGGTAATTTCTGCAGAAATAATGCGTACAAACGAGGATAACCTCCTTGCAAACCGTATATGCAACACTTCCTTTGTGGGAGATATTAAAAACCGCGGCGACAGCGTAACCTTCATAGGTCTTAACGACCCTACCGTATATGATTACGAAGGCACCGTAACCTACGAGGATATTCAGGATTCCGCAACCGTTCTGAGAATTGATCAGGATAAGGCGTTTTCCTTTAAGGTGGCAGACCTTGAAGCTTTGAGAAGCTCTCTCGGTCTTAAGGATTCTCAGGCAAAGCGTGCTTCCTATAATCTTAAGAAGGAGGTTGACGCATACGTTTTCGGTCTTTACGAGCAGGCAGAAAATTATTTTGAGGATGCCAAGTCCGTTACTCCCGCAAACGTGCTTCAGCTGATCGGCGAGGTTAAGGAAATACTTGAAACAAAGAACGTGCAGGACGGCAGAATCTGGATCGTAGTGCCTCCCTTCGTTAAGACCAAGCTTATGCTTGCGGGAATCAAGTTCCAGATAAACAACGGTGTTAACGGCAGCGGTACTATCGGTTTTACCGATGAGCTTGGCTGTGATCTTTACGTTTCCAACCAGCTTGCCGCTGATGACAACGGCACTGTGCATCTGATGGCAGGTTCTTATTCCGCTATTGCATACGCAGAGCAGGTGCTGGATATCCAGTATATCGACAGATTGGAAAATTCCTTTGATTCCGCTGTGCGTGGCAGAATCGTGTTCGGTGCAAAGGTTATCAAGCCCGAAGAGCTGGTAGATGTACCCGTAACCGACGGCGGCAACGCGATTGCCTGATCTTTATACAAAAGGAGCGTGTCCCAAAAGGCATGCTCCTTTAACGAGGTGAAATTATGACAGGAGAAAAACTTTTTGAAATTGCCCTTGATCTTTTGGATCTGCGAAAAACAAACGGGTTCTTACCCGAAAACTGCGCAGATATGAAAACAAAGGCGGTAAATATAATTAATATCTGTCTTGCGGAATGCGCCCCTCTCAACAACCTGCTTCAAAACCGTACCGACAACGAATTTTTGGATATAACCGGATTAAATGAAAACGTTCCCTGCGACGAGCGTTTGGCGGTATCCGTACTGCCTTTCGGAGTGGCGGCGTATCTTTGCTGTGATGAGGACCCTGCGTTATCTCAACTTATGGAAAACAGATACCGCAATGCTTACCGAAATATGCAAAGGGCGAGCAAGGCGAAAATTCATCCCGTAACCGAGGTGTACTGATGGCAAACGGACTTTTGACTATAAATAAATTCGGAGGTCTTGACGAAAGAAACGGTTTTTCCCACAATCCCTCTCTTTCGCCGGATATGAATAATTTTAAGGTATGTGAGGATGGAAGCCTTAAAAAACGGTGCGGAAGCAAGCTTTCCAACGGTAGTTTTAACGGAAGTGTTCACCGCATGTGGAGGGGATACGTAAACGGTATACTTCATTTTATAGTGTGCGCCGGAACGAGAATATACAAATACGATTTTGAAACAGATTCGTTCGTTACCATAAATATAACCGCAGGTAAGTGCCACCACATTTTCGGGTTTGGAAACGCAGTATATTTTTTGTGTAATTCCGGTTATTTTAAGTACGAAAACAATATTTATAATTTGGTTTCACCCTATATTCCCTTGGTGGCGGTTTCGTGTAATACCGACGGAAGCGGAACACTTTTTGAAAAAGTGAATATGCTTACCGGAAAAAAGCGTATGCAATTTTCCGCAGACGGTACGTCAACCGTATATACCCTGGGAGAAAAGGAAATAGATTCGGTTTTATGGGTAAAGGAAAACGGAAACGAGATCGAAAACTGGACTGCGGATATCCAAAACGGCACCGTTTCTTTCGCCCAGGGAAATATTCCCAAAAAAGGACTTAACAACCTTGAAATATGCTGGGAAAAGGCATCTACCGCAAAGGCAAAAACCATTACAAAATGTACTGACGGTATGAATTTCGGCGGTAACACGGACACAAGAGTATTTCTTTACGGTAATCCCGATTACCCCAATTACCGTTTTTATTCCGAGCTGGCAAACGGGCTTCCCAGCGCAGAATATTTCCCCGAAACCAATTACACGGTAATAGGCGCATCCACCATAACCGATATGGTTCAGCAATATGACCGACAGCTCATTTTCACCGAAGACAGAGCATATTATTCTTACTGCGAACTGCGAACCGACGCTTTGGGAAATTACTATCCCTCATTCCCCGTTTACAACCTTAATTTTGAAAAAGGAAACCTTATTAAGGGAAGCTCTGCGGTGATAGACAATACTCCCGTTACCCTTTCCGATGACGGACTTAACCGTTGGATATCCACCACGGTACAGGACGAAAGAAACGCAGTATGCTTTTCCGGGCCTATAAGCGAAACCGTAAAACGTATACTCGAAACCGGCAACGCCGACAACTGCTGTATTTATGACAGACAGTCTACGGGAGAATTATATTTTTCCACGCCCTACGGGCTTTACATATACAATTACAAAACACAGGTTTGGTACCGATATGACGGTATAGACGCAATACAGTTTTGCGAAATACCGGGAAGACTGTACTGGCTTAACAAAGAAGGTAAGCTATACTATTTTTCGGAAGAGCTTACCCAAGACGAAAGCGGTGCTATTACCGCCTACTGGTGCACACCGGTAACGAATTTCGGCGCAAAGGGAAAAAAATTTGATCTTTTATCCGTAATTATTGATGCGGATAACGAAAACGGAACCGACATTACCGTAACGGCAAACCCCAACGAGATCGGTCAGATAATGAATTCCCAGACGGTGAGCGTGGACAGAAACAACAGCCTTTTGCGGAGATTTTTCTTCAGGACAGAAATAAAAAGAGTAGCAGCCGCAAAGATAATTGTATCTTCTACCCACGAAAACCGCAAAGCAGATATAAAGAGCATTACCTTTAAGATAAAAAACAAGGAGGTGGAAAGATGAACTACAGCGAGCTTGTAGAACAAACAAAAAAGGAACTGGAAAAGAGCTACGGAACCTCCGCAGCCCTTACACAGCTTTATAACAACGCAAAAGCAAATTATGAAAAACAGCACAAGGAATCTGTTGAAAGCTTAAACAAGGATTACGAGGAAAAGAAAAACCAAGCGGCGGCACAGAAGCTTACAAACGAAAAAAACACGGGAGAATTTCTTGCTTCCAGAGGTCTTTCCTTTTCGGGAGAAAGCGCGCAGGCAAGGCTTAATTCGGACATTACCTTTAACAACACCCTGTCTTCCCTTGCGAAACAGCATAGCGAAGGACTTTCCCAGCTTAATAAAAGCAAAAACGAATACTTTGGAAAGCTTGATGCCGATTACGCCAAGGACAACATAACTGCAAGGAAAGAGCTGCAGAAGCTGGCGCAGGAAATGGCAGACAACAAAATTAAATACGGTGACGTAACCTTGGGCGGCGACTCGCTGGGCACGGAAGACGGTAATACAGACGGCGACGGAATTGTATTCACCCCCAACATGAGCGCATACCAGCTTGCGTCTGCAATTGTAAAACGCTTTGGATCCGGCGGAAAGATAAGCAAGGCGGAGCATAATATTAATATCCGAAACTATCTTGAAAAGCTTACTTCCAGATATAATCTTACCGATGAATATATGGATAAAGTAATTTTCGTGCTTGATGCTCTGGGATATACGGCAATGAGCGAAACGGGAACAAAAACCGCAACAATTGTAAACCAAGCAGAACTGTACCACGATAAAGCCTACAGCAGAGCAAAAAGCCTTGCAAAGATTTTGTTTACCGATTACGATGACCGCAATGAATATGCGAAAAAGCATGCGTATATGGAAAAAATGGATTACGTATATACCCGATGCGAAACTATGGACCAGTTTTACGAAGCCTGCTTAATGCTTGGGCTTAACAACGAAAAGACCGAGGAGTATCTGGATATCGTAGCCGCCAGAAGAAACACGGAAAACGAAATCAAGCTTGGTCAGAATAAATCTTAAAAGGAGTTAACACTATGGATTACACCGAATACATTTCCGCAGAGCTATACGTACTTATTCCAATACTGTACGTATTGGGTGCGGTAATAAAAAACAGCCGTATAAAGGATTGGAAGATACCCTTTATTTTGGGCGGTGCGGGAATTTTGCTTGCAGGGTTGTGGATATTTTCCGCAAATACCATTACAGGTACACAGCAAGTACTTTCTATGATATTCGCCAGTATCACCCAGGGAGTTCTGTGCGCCGCCGCAGGTGTTTACACCGATAATCTTTACAGACAGCTAAAGGAGAAAAACCGTGAACAGACTGATACCCCTGCTAACGAATCTGACAAAACGGTTGGCTGATCTGTTTGACGCTATTGCATATCTGATTTACGAGATCTGATAATGTTTGAAAGCCTTGCAGAGGCTCTGATGGCGTTTTTATCTGCCGGCGGGTTCGTATCTGTCTTTGTGTGTTCCTTTTTGAAAAGGGCGTTAAACAAGGCGAGAGAGGATGCTGAACGGCGAAAAGCAGAACGCAACAAGCAAGAGCTGCTCAGACTGGAAGGAGAAGAAAAAATAGCGTCGCTTGTGCTTATACTGGCGAGATATACAAGAGGTAAATGCGAGGAAGACGAGCTTGAAAAAGCAGAGGATGATTACCTCGCCTACACCGAAAAAGCGAAAGCGGAAAAAAGAAGAATAATTTCCGATACGCTGACACAATAAAATTTGCACGTGCATCACCCGAAAAACAAAACACCCCAAGGAGCATTCCTTGGGGTGTTTACTGTATTGGTTTAAATTTATTTCAAAACGGAAACAGCGTCGCTTATGGTCTTTTCCATAGCTTCTCTGCCGTACTTATCTACCTCGGCTTTGTTCTTTTCGCCGTGGGTAAGACAGCCTGCGCCGCCGATACAGCCGCCTACGCAAGCCATACCTTCGATAAAGTTGCCGTCCAGAACGTTTTTGCTCTTTTTAAGCAGAGCTACGCGGCATTCTTCGATACCGTCGCACACGATGGGCTTAAGGTTGAATTCGATATTCTGCTCTTTAAGACCCTGAACCACCGCATCGGAAAGACCGCCGGAACGGGCGAATATTCTGCCGAAATAAGATGCGTTATCAAGCACGTCTTCGCCGAAGGTGTTGATATCGAAATCACGGCTATCGAAAAGCGCCTGCAGTTCTTCAAAGGTCATAACCGCATCCACATAGGGTTTTACGCTCTCAAGCTGAGCTTCTGCCTTTTTAGCGGTGCAGGGTCCGATAAATACAACCTTTGCATCCTTATCCTTGCTCTTGATATACTGCGCCAAAGCACCCATAGGAGAAAGGTTGTGGGATACCAGAGGAAGCAGTGCGGGGAAAGCGGATTTGATATACTGAACGAATGCGGGACAGCAGGAGCTTGTTAAGAAGCCTTTTTCTGCCAATTCCTTGGATTCTGCCTGTGCAACCATATCTGCGCCCAGAGCCGCTTCGATAACGGTATAGAAGCCAAGTTCTTTAAGTCCTGTAATTACCTGACCGAGCTTTGCGTATGTAAACTGGCTGGAAATGGAAGGAGCAACTACTGCGTAAACCTTATATTTTTCGTTATTTTCGCTCTTTTTAATAAGATCGATAACGCTGAGGATATAGGATTTATCGGATATTGCGCCGAAGGGGCACTGATATACGCAGGCACCGCACTGGATACACTTGCTGTTATCGATAGCAGCGGCGTTGTTTTCATTAATGGATATTGCCTTAACCTTACAAGCGTTCTGGCAAGGACGCTTGTGGTTGATAATTGCGGAATAAGGACATACCTTTGCGCACTGACCGCATTCAACGCACTTGGACTTATCTATATGAGCAACGTGGTTGTGGTCAAAGGAAATTGCACCGCGCTTACACACGTCCTCGCAACGGTGGGCAAGACATCCGCGACAGGATGCGGTAACCTCATAACCTGCGGCAGAGCATTCATCGCAGGCGATATCGATAACCTGAATAACGTTGTGGTTATCCTTATCACCGCCCATGGCGATCTTTATACGCTCACCGAGAATAGCGCGCTCTTTATAGATACAGCAGCGCATTGTGGGGTTGGGACCGGGAGAGATGATCTTGGGTATCTCCACGATATTTTCAAGCAAGGTATCGCTCCATGCCTGGCGCGCTACCTCACGCAATACTTTATATTTTAAGTGCTGTACTTTTGTATCGAATTTTCTTATTGCTCCCATAGCAATTACTCCTTAGAAATAACTGACTTTTATTCTTTTTCCCATTTTTTTGAGGCAGGCTGAAAGCTCCTCCACCAAATTCATTTTGATATTGAAATTGATCGGCAGATCGGGATTCTGGTGGGCGGGGTTGACTGCCCTTCCCACGTAAAAGTTAATATCCGTTGCTTCCTCAAACAGCAAACGGCATATAAGAGACGCACCGTCCCGTTTATAGCTCCAATGGCTGTAATACTTGTTTTCGCCCAGATAATCCTTGGCGTATTCAAGCACCTTGTTAACGGTAATAACACCTTCGGTAACAAGGTCTACCCCCTCTATCTCTGCGATGGGAGGTATATCCCCCATTTCAAAGTTAAGGCTGGCGCGTAAGGGCTTGCGCAGGAATTTTGCCGCAATAGACGAGGTGGTTCCTCCGCAAATGATATGCTTGCCTTCCTTGGAGAAGAAAAGAGACATCATACGGTCTGCATCGTCTCTGTTGGAAGGAGGGCCGAACAGCATATTCATAGGCTCTCTCTTTCTTATACGGACAACACATGCGGTGGCATCGTCACCGGGCTGAAAGCCGTAAAGCTTATCGCATTCGTCCACAAGCATTGTGGACAAGGTCTTTGCGGTATACCCTGCGTGGGAGAGAGTTTGCATAAATTCTGCAATGTTTTCTCTCTTCCAGCCGAAATTATAGGTTATACCTATACCCGCGTGGGGGCATCCGTCGCTCATTGCAACGAAAATATCGTTTTCCTGAAGCTTTATTACGGATTTGTATATTTTTTTGCCGCCGATATTCATTTCTGTTTTGGGATAATCCCAGACCTGCTCATCACGGATAATGATGGCGTGGGGGTTATCGTACTGAATAAGCTCGGCGCTTTGGTTGTTTTTAAGATGTATAATAGTGAAGGTGGAATATGCCACGCCGCGGACAGAGCAAACGGGCAAGGTGGCGGCAATAGTTTCTACGCACTCTTCCAAGGACAAGCCTTCGGAAAGCATTGTGGAAATTATCTTTGATGTAAGGGTGGAAAGTATGCTCGCCTTTACTCCGCTTCCCAATCCGTCGGACAGGACGACAACGGTAGAGTTATCACCGGGTTCTACAATATCCACGTGGTCGCCGCAAAGCTGTTCACCGAAATGATTTATACTCTTATAACCGATATCAGCACATAAATCATTCATCTTGGATGGACTCCTTCAATTTTGCCAGCGCAATTTTTGTTTCTGCGGCGGTTTCTCCCAGAAGTGATGCGATCTCCTGAACGATACGCATTTGCTTGTCCACTACCTTATCTGCAACTTCGATAGTCTGACGGCTGATATTTTCTTTCTTTTCACGCTCGTTTTGCTCGTCGGTAATATCACGCATAATAGCTACCATAAGGTGAGAAGCCTTATCGTGCACCACAGACTGCTCTACGAAGCGTTTGTATTCCGCCAGATATACCCGCTGACCGATCACATCACGTCCCGTGCGCAAAACGTTCATAAATACGGAAGGATCCAGTATACGAACTACCTGATCGCCCAGTATATCCGAAGAAGAACGAATATTCATCATTCTCTTTGCGGAAGCGTTTATTTGCTGTACTTCAAGATTTTCGTTAAGAAGAATAAGACCGTTAGGAGAATTGTTAACGATAATATCCGAAAAGCTTTCAGCTTTGCTCTTAAGATAAGGCAGACACATGGAAATTTCCGCTTTGCCGTGAATAATCGCTATTGCTTTTTCTCTGCAGGTGTTATAGCCGCAGGAACCGCAGTTAAGCTCCTGAGAGGGCTTGAACTTGCCCATCTGGCGAAGCACGTCATAAATTTCCATTTCAGAGGGAGTCTGATGACGCTGCTCGATATGTTCAAAGCTCTTCTTAAGCTCTATAGCCTTGGGCTGAGAAACCACGAAATCCTTTTCGCCCGCATAATTGGCAATGGCGATATAATCTTTTATGGTTTCGGTGCGGTGGTATTTTTCCATAACCGGACCGCCCATACAGCTTCCTACGCAGGCAGACATTTCGATGAAGCATTTATGAATGTTGCCGTCGATAATATCCTTGAGGGCGGCAATACAATTCTCTACCCCGTCAAGAGCGATATAGGTATACCCGGGCGCATCCTGCGCCATAGTCTTCAACACACCGCCGGTGGTGGGGAAGAAACGGGCGCGGCTGTTGGGGTCACTATCCATTTCTTTGGAGAGAGTGATATTCTCTTCGTTAAGCCACTGGGTAAGCTCCTCAAAGGTGAGCACCGCATCAACTATTCCTTCGTAATGCTCTGCTTCGTCTTTTTTTGCAACGCAAGGGCCGATGAAAACAGTTTTTGCTTCCGGATATCGTGCTTTTATATCCTTGCAGTGCGCCTGCATGGGAGACACCACGTCTGCCAGATATTCAAGCGCCTGAGGATAGTGCTTTTGAATCAAAAGGTTGATGGAATGACAGCAGGAGGAAATAACTATATCTCTTTCCTCTTCACGAAGCATTCTTTCGTATTCTGTCTTAACAATAGTGGCACCGATAGCGGTTTCCTCAACGTCATAAAATCCCAAGGATTTAAGCGCCTTGCGCATAGCGTTGATACCCACACCATCATAATTTGCAATAAAGGAAGGCGCAAGACTTACTATTACAGGCGCTCCGCTTTGTAAAAGCACCTTTGCTTTTTCCGTTTCGTTAACTATCTGCTTTGCATCCTGAGGACACACAACAAAGCAACTGCCGCAAAGAATACACTCGTTGCCGATAATGTGCGCCTGGTTTCCGGAAAAGCGAATAGCCTTAACAGGACAATGACGGATACATTTATAACAGTTTTTACAATCTGATTTTCTGAGAGTCAAGCAATTAGGCATAACCCATCATTTCCTTTCCAGTTTTTTAAGGATCTGCTCTGCGAAAAATTCTCTGAAGTTTTCTTTGGTGATACCTACGTGAATATCATCATCCACCTGAATGGTAACTCCCACACGGTTGCACTTGCCGATACAAAAGCTGCCGGTAAGAGTAACTTCGTTTTCAAGCTTATGTTCTTCCACAGACTTCTGCAAAAGCTCAACAATTTCGTGAGAGCCCTTAAGATAACAAGAGCTTCCTACGCAAACCTGAATGACCATAAAATTTATACCTTTGCTTTGATTTCGTTTTCAAAAAATTCTTCAACCGTCTCTGCGTTTACAGAATGGAACGCATCGTCAACGGATACGCAAACGCCCTGCTGGCATTTGCCCATACAGAATGTACCGCAGAGTTCGACCTTATCGCCAAGATTATTCTCGCCGATGAGACGCTGGAGCTGTTCGATAACTCTACGTGAGCCTTTAAGGTGGCAAGAACTGCCGATGCATACTGTAACTTTCATTGTTGTTTCTCCTTTAACATATAAAGTAATGATTGCTTTGTGAAACCGAAATATCTGCCTAAAAGAAAAATGGGCAGATTTTGCTTAATTTTATATATTATAACATTTTTCGTTCGGGAAATCAATACAAAAGAGAAAAGAGTGTATCATAAATATACAGTCTTTTCTCTTTATCTGCTTTAATTTTTATTTTTCTTTCTTTTGAATATATAGCTTCTGAACAGCATTACATTCATTACCAAAAACAGCACTCCAAAAAGAATAAGAGTAAGCAAGGGCTTCTTGGGTGCGAGGGTTGCAAGAAGCATCATCGGGAATCCGAAAACTATTGCGGGGAAATTCTGGTAAGCCAGATTATCCGAAACGGGGGTGCGGAATTCGCCGTCTATTTCGCGGAGTAGTATAACACCGGTAGATGCAGTACCGGTAAGCATACCGTACATTGCAAGGAACTGTTCTTCTGCGTAATCGGAGAAAAGAGTTTTTGCAACGAAACGATTGTAAGCATAGGTAGCGACTGTACCCACAACAACGAGAATGGCAATAATTCCCCAATATTTTTCAAGCATATCAAGGCGGATGGCGGCGATACCCGCAACCACCATAATATCAAAGAAAAAGTTACCGGCACGGGTCAAGAGGAAGTTATTTGTATACTGTCTTTTTACCAGCTTCTTCTTGTTGAGGAAATTAAGAACGGTTTTTACCAAGGTAGCACAAAGCACACCCAAAAGGAAGTTGAAGCCGTAAACGACAGATCTCATACCGGGCAAAAGGTTTCCAAGCCCGAACATAAGCATATACGCAAACAGATAAGAAACAGCCATAAGTGCTATTTGCACTGTCATTTTATCCATACTTTCCTGCATGGGGATTTCGTTTTCCGATTGTATTTCGCTGTGGATAATAGAGCTCTTTCCGGTGTTTACCACCTTTATCTTTCCTCTTCTGCGAAGGATGTTAAGATGTATAACACCGCCGACACTGGCGCAAAGAAAGCCGATTGCCGCTATGGTAAGTCCAAAGCTTTTGCCGCCCACAAAGCCGAAATCACTTTCGTATATACCGCCGTAATTCATTGCCTGACCTGTACCCTGACCGAAGCCGAAAGCAAGAAGAATTCCTGAGGCGGAGAAAAATTCGTCTATAACAAGTGCGGCAACCATAGTTATTCCCATACCCAAAAGTGCCTGCAAAAGATATGTTCCGACAGTGGTGACGCCGGTATTGAAAATTTCGGAAGTGCGCTTTTTGTTAAGCTTGCCGCCCGTGGTTTTTAACGCAGTGGCTATGAAGCCGAGCGCCAGTGTATGGTATGTAAGTGTTTCCAGCGTGGCAGAGCCGTTACCGCCGAAAAACGCAGTATCAAACAACACATCGTCGGTAATAAGCTTATATATAAACGCCACAGCCAGCAATATTACACCGCCCAGAACAGACGTGGGAATAAGAGATTTTTCCAAAAACGGTACGGATTTTTTAAGTATGTTTGCAACCAGTAGGCTTCCGAGAAGCACTGCAAACAGCATAAAGCTGCCCCAAACACTAAAGTCCCAGAAATTTATCATTATTTTCTCCTGTAATATTTTTATAGCGGTAATAAAAATGCAGATATTTTAAAGCGTTAAACCGCTTGCTACCTTTAAGCTGGTATAAATTATCTCCGTAATATATATTCAGCTTGTTTTTTCCCAATACAGAAACCTGTGAGACGGAAGCGAAATCAAAAACAAGTTCGTTTACCGTGATACGATCTCCGTAAAGAGAAACAGACGCATCCTTTTTTAAAAGATATCTGTTTTTATACGGAATGATGCGATAAAGCTTTACATTTTCGGTATACAGAGGAGATTCTGTAAAATCCGTGGTGTTAATAGAATTTATGTATTGCTCCTGATAATCATACCAATCCGCAACGAAACGGAAGGGATGCTCGTATCCCACGCCCTTGAACTCCTTGGTTACGGTATACTCCGCTTCCCTGCCGCATTTGGCGCATTTTACAAAAGCACCGCTGCTGTGGAATTCGGAAAGACCGCAGAAAGGACATACGTATATACAGCGCTCAAGATACTGGGCGCGGTTTTTGTGGAGAAACTCACCGTCTGCCGTTCCTTCGTTTACGTACAGTCCTTCTTTTATACATTCATAAAGCTGAGTATCAGACATAGCTTTGTATTCTTCAGGCTCAATAACGCGGGAAACATACCCTCTCATTTCGCCTTTTCTTGTAACGTCGCTCCAGCGGGGCTGAACTCCGTATCCGCCCTCAAGACG
>JAFOBR010000022.1 GCA_017381715.1 Clostridia bacterium | reverse complement strand
GTATAAAATTGATAATCCAAAACGTCGTTAATTTCGTTTCCGTTTACCGAAAGAATTGCATCTCCGGAACGGATACCTGCTTTTTCGGCAGGAGAATGAGGGATTATGCCTGTTACGAAAACCATATAATACTCCAAAAACGATGAACGATGAACGATGAACGATGAACTATGGTAGTTTTTTGCGGAGCAAAAAACCGTGTAATTGTTTTTGATAAGTAATGTCTGTAATAGTGAAAGTCTGAAGGACGCAGGGCATTTGGATGCAGAAGCCTTTTTCGCGAGCGGGGAGCTGTAGTAATCTACTGCCTCCCGAGCGAAAACGGCTACAAAAACGCAAAATAAAATAAATTAAGGAAATTCTGTAAGAATTTCTACTTCTGAACTAATAGAGGCGGACAGCCGAGGACGTCTGTCCCTACGGTTATCGAAACATTTAAGTGCATTTTGCGTTTTTGGGTCTGCGCCGAATGAACGTGTCCCCTATGTCTATTCGCTGATAATTTAAAAAGGCGGTATTATACCCGCCTTTTTTAAAACATACTTATTCTTCTACAGCGAGAACTTCCTTGCCGTGATAAACTCCGCACTTTTTGCAGACTCTGTGGCTAAGCACGTATTCACCGCACTTGGGGCACTTTGTCATACCGGGGAGGGTAAGCTTCCAGGTAGATGAACGTCTCTTATCTCTGCGTGCTTTAGATGTTTTTCTCTTAGGTACTGCCATGTTTGACGCCTCCTTATCAGTTATGTAAAAATTTTATTCTTCTAAATTATTAAGGTATTCCCGTAGTTTAGCAAGTCTCGGGTCTGTTTTGTCTTCAACACAGGAGCAAGATGTGTTATTAAGATCGGCACCGCACTTGGGGCACAGGCCTTTACATTCCTCTTTGCATAAAAAGCGCACCGGAATTTCCATAAACACCGCTTCCTCTACAGCGTCTCTTATATCCAATTCTCCGTTTTCCGAAGCGAGGATATAATCGTCGTCTTCCTGAATAAGTGTTTGCGCAACCGGACGGGAAACACACGCTTTTAATTTTTGTTTCGTGCTGCGAGAGCATCTTCCGCATATTGCGGAAAACTGTGCTTCCACTTCTCCCTCAAGGAGCATATAACCGGAAAAGTTTTTTACTTTTCCCTCCGCTTTAAAGCTTCCCTCCGTAATATCGGGCGAAAAACCGCGCATATCCTCGGTAAAGCAAAAAGGGATATTATCTTTTTCTCCGCGCAGAAGCGGTTGTATATTAATTTTCATTGGCACAGTACCTTTCATTATATATATAAGGGTTGGATTTGTCAACACTTTTTTTAAAAAAATTTGCGTAAAATGGGCATTATTTATTTGTTTTTAGGTATTAAAAGGGTTTATACGGAGCACAATAAAGACGGAAGGTGGTGTCTTTATATGTTTAACCGTTGCAGCAGAAAAGAAAAATGCCGTATTCTTTTAGCACATATACTTGGTCTTGTGGTGGGCGGCGCAATTATCTGTATGGTTATGTCCTGCAGAAAAAAGCGCACTCCCGCGGATAAGATTAAAAGAGCGTTTAAAGAATTAGAAGAGAAATTGGAAGTATAATTCTAATGAGGAATGATGAATGATGAATGATGGTTGCTTTTTGCACAGCCGTGCAAAAAGCTTCCGAAGTTCCCGGGGTTCCCCGAAAACGCTATGCGTTTTTGGGGTGGGTTCATCGTTTAGCACTCGCATAGCGAGTGCGGCGCGTTCATCGTTCATAGTTACATAAAGCGATCAGCGTTTCGTCTTCCTCATTCACACCGCCCAGCAGCCGTTTTTCTGCTTGCAGGCGGATTTTTTCCTTCCATTTTTTATATCCCTCGGTTTCGGGGCGGATCTGACCCAAAAACAGATCGGGGTATGTATACGGGGTATTTTCCCCCGTTTTAAACGCTTTTATTATACAGTATACCTTTTCACCTTCGGTTACAAAGCTTTCGTCGGTTATACGGTATCCGTTTTCGTATAAAAATTTGCGCAGTTTACTCGCCCCCGTCATAGGCTGTAAAATAAGCGTATCGGGGGTAATGTCTTTTCCTTCGGTAATAATGTTTATAATGGTTTCTCCACCCATGCCGCAAATGCAGGCAAGGGAGTATTTTTTACATATATTTTTAAACCCGTCGGAAAGCACGCACTCGCACTCCACGTCATAGGATAATATATTTTCCCTTGCGTTGTCAAGGGGTCCTATCCGAATATCCGCCGCACACGCCGTTTTCGCCTTGCCGCTTTTAAGCAAATATATAGGTAAATATCCGTGGTCGGTACCGATATCAATGACGGAATCGGCGCAGGATATAAGGTCTGCTACTGCTTGTAATCGTGAGGTTAATTTTGGTAAAATCATAGTAATCACTCAAAATGAAGGACAAAAACGTCAGATTTGGATGCAGAAGGAATTTTCGCTAGCGGTAGCTGTAGTAAACTACAGCGAGCGACGCGAAAATTTCTACAAAAACGCAAAACAAAATAAATTAAGGAAATTCTGCAAGAATTTCTACCTCTAAACCAATAGAAGCGGACAGCCGAGGACGTCTGTCCCTACGGTTATCGAAACATTTAAGTGCATTTTGCGTTTTTGGTTCTGCGCCGAATCGGGCGTTTTTCAATTATATCTAAAGCATATTCTGTTCATCTCACTATACCTATCCCTGTCCACCGCGTCAAGAAATTCCTGCGTTGCGCGGAAACGCCACTGTCCTTCGGGGACACCGGGTCGGTTCATACGGGCGTCCTCGCCAAAGCCCAGCATATCCTGCACGGGAAGTATTGCCAAAAAGGAATTGGAGCGCCAGAGGGTTTCGATAATGCTCTTCACTGCAGGTGCGTTCACACCGCCCTCGCCCCAGTTGCCGCCTTCGAAACGGCAGTATTTAAGGGCGAATTCTCTCTCCTCGGGGGATGCGGAATACAGCCAGCCCAGCAGAGTATCGTTATCGTGAGTGCCGGTGTACGCCACCGAATTTTCGGGATAATTATGGGGTGTATGGGATGAATTATCGTTTGGTGTAAAGCCGAACTGAATTATGCGCATACCTGCGTAGCCCGTGTCTTCAAGGAGCTGAATAACGTCCTCGCCGAACTCCCCAAGGTCTTCTGCGATAATGTCTGCTTCCGGCACGGATTTTTCTATACTCTCAAAAAGTGCGATACCGGGACCCTTTTCCCACTTTCCGTTACGGGCAGTTTCTTCCTTTCCGTCTACCGACCAGTAGGAAGCAAGTCCGCGGAAGTGGTCGATCCGCACGGTATCGTATAATTTCATGCTGGCTTTAATACGCTTGCACCACCAATCGTAGCCGGTGGAAGCAAGGTAGTCCCAATCATACAAAGGGTTGCCCCAAAGCTGACCGTCCTCGGAAAAATAATCCGGCGGTGCGCCCGCCACGTTGGAAAGAGAAAAATCATCGTTTACCTTAAACACCTTTCCGCCCTGCCAAACGTCTGCGGAATCGGAATAAACGTATATGGGAATATCGCCTATAATCTTTATTCCCGCTTGGTTTATCTCTTTTTTTGTTCTTGCCCATTGGTCAAAAAACATACTCTGGCAAAAAGCATAAAAGTTTACACGGTCTGTGTCGGGGGTTGCTTTTTCAAAATATGCGTCCTCGCCCCACTCAGGAAAAGGCTTGTCATCGTGCTTTTCCTTCAGAGCAAGGAACTTGCAGTATCCCTGCACCTGCTCGTCCAAAGCAGGGTAAAAGGATCTTTTGCCCTCCTCCGTAAGCCCTGCATACGCTTTTTCCAAAAGATTTTTGGTGGCGCGGGCGGCAAACTCATAGTCCGCCACGTGGGGAGAACCGTAATATATACATTCTTTAATATCTTCGGGGGTAACGTACCCGTCCTCGCACAGCATATCGGGGGAAATATACAGCATATTTCCGCCAAATGCGGAAGGAGAAGCATAAGGACAATCCCCCGGCCCTACGGGATTAAAGGGCAGCACCTGCCAACGGGAAAATCCCATGCTTTTAAGAAAATGGGCAAAAGCCACCGCCTCTGCGCCGAATTTTCCTATTCCGTATCTGCCGGGAAGGGAGGAGATATTGAGCAAAACTCCGCTTTCTCTGATTTTTTTCATAAAACACCTTGAATAAAACTAGGAACTAGGAACGATGAACTATGAACTTCGGAAGCTTTTTGCACGGCTGTGCAAAAAGCAACCATAGTTTCTCGTTCCCAGTTCATAGTTCATCGTTTATTTACGCACAAACTTTAAACTTATTTCCGTACACCTTTTTAAACCATTCCGTTTCGGGCAGGTTTTCGGAAAGCGGCACAAGGAAGGTCGCTTTATTTGCGGTGGAAACAGCGTATCCGCCTTTAATATAGTATATACACTTTATATCGTTTTTACCGTATTTTTCGGTAATTTCTCCTGCGGAAATGGTAAACGCACCGCCCTTTGCAAAGGATGCGGTATAAACCGTAAGGGTTTTTCCGTAAACCAGCTTATAACGGCTTTTAATATACTTTTTCTGCACAAAAGGCACCATTACGGTAACCAAAACTATTGCGCCGCCCAAAAAGGTTATATTCATATCCTTGTATAAAAGTCCCACAAGGGCTGTAAGCAAGCCTGCCACCGTAACCGCAACAAGGTTTATTGTGCGCACAAGGCGGTAATTTTTTGTTTTAAACAAGGAAAAGTAGCAATATTCCGCAAAAAACGCGGGGCTTATTCTGTAAGTAACGCTGTTTTCTGTCATTCTTCTGTTAACACCTCGAACTTATATCCTACACCCCAAACGGTTTTAAGCACCCATTTTTCGGATGCGCCCTCAAGCTTTTCACGCAGACGCTTAATATGCACGTCCACGGTGCGGCTGTCACCAAGGTAATCAAATCCCCACACCTTGTCAAGAAGCTGATCTCTGGTAAACACACGGTTGTAGTTTGCCGCAAGGAAGTAAAGCAGCTCCAATTCCTTGGGAGGCAGATCAACGCTCTTTCCCTTTATCTTAAGCTCGTATTTCTGGCGGGAAATTTCGATATTCTCAAAGCGCAGGTTTTCTCCATCGGAAGAATCACGGTTTACGTATCTGCGCAATACTGCCTTGATACGGGCAAAAACCTCCTTCATATCAAGGGGCTTAACAATAAAATCGTCTGCGCCCAGCTCAAGACCAAGCACTTTATCAATAGTTTCGCCCTTTGCGGTTATCATAATAATGGGGCGGGAGGATTGCTCGCGTATCTCACGGCATACCTGCCAGCCGTCCTTAACGGGCATCATAATATCAAGCAGGACCATATCGGGCTCATAAGCACGGAAGAGATTTATACCCGTCTGACCGTCGTTTGCGGTGCGTACCTCGTATCCTTCACGCTCCAGATACATTCTCAATAACTCGCAAATGTTATTATCATCGTCTATAACCAATACTTTTGTCATAAGTTGTTTACCTCCGTTTTTAATATATTTTTAAACGGCAGTTTACCGTCTGTCTGCATTTTAGCATATATTCACGGTTTTGTCAAGGATGGTTATAAATTTTATTCAAACTTTACAAACAAAAAATATGTATCAAAGTTTATAACGAAGAACTAAAACTGCCGAATTTCATAGTTCACAGTACAAAAAATCCGTGGTCGCCCACGGATTTTTTAATGTTAATTTATTTTGCAAGTTTTTTAAGATACAATCCCATAAGTATGGAGGTAACGAAGTGCAAAAGAGTGCTTCCCAAATAGAACGCGGGAACTGCGAAGCGGGAGAAGAAATCCAAAACTATTTCGGACGTATCACCCACGCCGTAATCAAGTATCATTTCCAGCGCCCAGCCAAGCTGTTTGAAGTTATCGATAACGGATTTACCGAAAGCAAAAGCGGATGCAAGTAAAGCGACAACAAACAAAACGGTAGAGATTATCCAAAGGCCGGAAGGCTTCTTGCGGGCGATCACAGCGGTAATTCCCAACACTGCAAAGCCCAGCGCGGTGCACAAGCCTCCGACGATGTAGGGACCGTAGCCGAGAATGAGGCTGGTCTTGTCATAGAAAGGCCAAGCGTCAAACATGGAAGAAACGTCCAGCATGGAAAAGCATACGTAAGCAAAACCGAGAGTGAAAAGAGAAACTATAAGGAATATGTTGCTCTTTTTAAAGAAGGTCGCCACCGCCACGCACAAAATGCACAGAATAATAAATAAATGGGTAAGCAGTGTGGGAAAATGGAATACGTATTCCATAGGGAGATCCAGAACGATAGCTCTTACGTAGGGAGAAATCATTTCCGCAAAAACCAAAATTCCGGAAAGTATAAGGGTAATGCAAGCCAGGGCAAAGGGTTTTTTCTTGTTCGCTACGGGTACTTCTATAACGGTATCCATAAAGAAACCTCCAAAAAATTTTTGTTGATAAAAGTATATAATAAATAATGGAAAAAGTCAATAAAAACGATGAACTATAAACTATAAACTATGAACTAACCACCCCACAAAACCTGCGGTTTTGCGGGGAACCCCGGAATGGTTGATTTTTGCCCAAAGGGGCAAAAATCTTCCGAAGTTCCTCGTTCCTCGTTCCTCGTTTATAGTTACAAAAAATCCGTGGAGAAATCCACGGATTTTTATTAATATTTTATTTTGCTACTACGTTGAATATACGTCCTTTAACATATATCTTTTTAACAATAGTCTTGCCTTCCAGAGCCTGATCCAGCACGCCGGATTTTTCTATGATCTCCCAAGCGGTGTTTTCGTCTGCATCTGCGGGAACGACCACGGTGCCTTTGAGCTTGCCCAAAAACTGCACTGCGATCTCCACGGTGTTATCCACAGTCTTGCTTTCGTCGTACTTGGGCCAAGGAGTGAGAGAAACGTATGTGCTCTCGCCCAGATCATGCCACATTTCCTCTGCAAGATGGGGAGCAAAGGGAGCAAGCAGAGTAACGAAAACCTTGAGTTCATCACGGTTTATTGCACCCGCATCGTACACGCCGTTAATATAGCTCATCATTGCCGCAATAGCGGTGTTGAACTTCATATTATCGATATCGCTTGTAACCTTCTTTATGAGCTTGTGTAAAGCAGACTCGCTTTCTGCGGTGCTTGCACAGCCGAACATTTCTGCCATACCTGCCACACGGTCAAGGAAACGCTTGCATCCGCGAACGGAAGAATCCGACCAAGGAGAAGCCTTTTCATAATCGCCCATAAACATTATATACACACGCAGAACGTCTGCGCCGTATTTATCCACAATCTCGTTGGGGTCAACCACGTTGCCGCGGGATTTGGACATCTTCTCTCCGTCGGGGCCGAGAATAAGACCCTGCGCCGTACGCTTTGCGTAAGGTTCGGGAGTGTTCACTTCGCCGATATCGTAAAGGAAACGGTGCCAGAAACGGGAGTAGATCATATGTCTGGTAACGTGCTCCATACCGCCGTTGTACCAGTCTACGGGCATCCAGTAATCCAGCGCTTCCTTGGAGCAAAATTCCTTTTCGTTGTGGGGGTCAAGGTAGCGCAGGAAGTACCAGGAAGAGCCTGCCCACTGGGGCATGGTGTCGGTCTCTCTCTTTGCGGGGGCACCGCACTTGGGACAAACGCAGTTAACAAAGCTTTCTACCTTTGCAAGAGGGCTTTCGCCGCCCTCACCGGGCACAAACTGCTCCATATTGGGCAGACGGAGGGGAAGCTCATCATAAGGCACAGCCACGTCGCCGCAATGCTGGCAATGAACAATGGGAATAGGCTCGCCCCAATAACGCTGTCTGTTAAACGCCCAGTCCTTCATCTTGAACTGGGTACCGCCCTCGCCAAGACCTTTTTCTTCCAAAACCTTAATGGCTGCGGAAACCGCTTCCTTTTTATTGGATATGCCGTTTAAGAATTCGGAATTTATCATTTCGCCGTCGCCGGTGTAGGCGGATTCACCGTCACCGCCCTTGATAACGGGAATAATATCCACGCCGAATTTCTTTGCAAACTCAAAATCGCGTTCATCGTGGGCGGGAACAGCCATAATTGCGCCGGTGCCGTAGCCCATCATAACGTAATCGGAAATAAATATGGGAACTTCCTTGCCGGAAAGGGGATTTATCGCCGTAAGACCCTGCAGCTTTACGCCGGTCTTATCCTTGTTAAGCTGGGTGCGCTCGAATTCCGTCTTCTTTGCGCATTCCTCGCGGTATGCGATTACATCGGACATATTGCCAATCTTTTCGGCATATTTATCGATCAGCGGATGCTCGGGCGCCATAACCATAAAGGTAACGCCGAACATTGTGTCGGGTCTGGTGGTGTAGATACGGAGCTTTTCGTCCACTTCCTTAAGTGCAAAGGATGCGAATGCGCCCTCGCTCTTGCCTATCCAGTTTTCCTGCTGGAGTACTATGTTGGGCAGGTAATCTACGTCTTTAAGACCTTGCAGCAGCTTGTCCGCATACTTGGTAATGCGTAAGTACCAAACGTCCTTGGATTTCTGCACAACGTCGCTGTGGCAGATATCGCACTTGCCGCCCTGGCTGTCCTCATTGGAAAGTACGCAGCGGCAGGAAGGACAGTAGTTAACGGAAGCCTTGTCACGGAATACGTATCCGTGCTCAAACAGCTTAAGGAATATCCACTGTGTCCACTTGTAGTAGTCTTCTTCGGTGGTGTCAATAACCCTTGTCCAGTCAAAACCAAAGCCAACACGCTTCATCTGGGAAGTAAACTTTGCAATGTTGTTATCGGTAACCGTTCTGGGGTGGGTATTTGTCTTTATAGCGTAGTTTTCGGTGGGAAGACCAAAAGCATCAAAGCCTATAGGGAACAGAACGTTGTAGCCCTCCATACGCTTTTTACGGGTAATAACCTCAAGTCCGCCGTAAGCCTTTATGTGGCCAACGTGCATACCCGCACCGGAAGGATAGGGAAACTCTACCAGACCGTAAAATTTCTTTTTGCTCTTGTCAATATCGCAGACAAAGACTTTGTCTTCTTCCCATTTGTTTTGCCAGTGCTTTTCGTATTGTTTGTAGTCGTATTTCATAATAAAATCTCACTTGATATATAATTGTAACGAGGAACTATGAACTAGGAACTAGGAACTTCGGAAGATTTTTGCCCCTTTGGGCAAAAATCAACCATTCCGGGGTTCCCCGCAAAACCGCAGGTTTTGTGGGGTGGTTAGTTCATCGTTCATCGTTTATCGTTCATAGTTTTAAACTGTCCAGAGCTTATCTAATTTATAAAACTCTCTGCCTTCCTTTGTAAACACGTGCACTATAACAGAGCCGTAGTCTACAAGTATCCACATATTGTTGCCTCTGCCTTCGGTGCGGATCGGGTCAATTCCCAATTCTTCCTTAACCTTAAACTCCACCTCATCTGCAAGGGTGTTTATGTGGGTGTTGGAGGTACCCGTCGCCAGCACGAACCAGTCTGCCAGCACCGTCTGCTTCGCTACGTGTATAGCGGATATATTCTGTCCGTTTTTGCTGTCAAGAGCCTGCTGTGCTACAGCGGCGATCTTGTCTTGTAATTCTGCCATAATTGTTCTCCTTTTGCGGACGGTCGAGGACGCCCGTCCCTACGATTATCGAGATCCCACGGCTGTTTACAAACCGTAGGGGCAGGCGTCCTCGACTGCCCGCCTTTCATACCATTTCGCTGCTTCCAATGTCAGCGGATGAATATATACTTTCTTTTTATCAAGATGCGCTATGGTATCTTTAAGTATTTTTAAAATCAGATTATCAATGCTTTCTGCGCTTTTTTCGCTTTGCAGATATTCTTTTCGTGCGCTTTTGCAAGACTCGTACTCACGGTTTTCTTCGATATAATCGGCAATAAATATAATTTTTTCTATTTCCGTCATATTCGGTCTGCCGGTGGTGTGGTAGCGCACCGCATTAACCACGTTTTCGTTTTTGCCTTCTCTTTTTAATCTTTCCGCCCCCGTAAAAGCATGCATCACCGCAGGGGAACGCAAAAGATCGTCTGTCGGTTCAATACAGTATTCTTTTAAAAGGGATATCTGCTCTTCGTTTTTTGTGCAATCGTGGTAAAAAGCGGCGGTATATACGTCCTCTTTGCTTACGTGGGGGAAAACCTCACTCCGTATCATCTCCGCAGCACTCACCACGCCGGAAACATGCTTTTCCCTGCTCATTTCACGGGAAGCACTATTTTGCGGTTATCTTTATTTTTCGCCTGCTTGTAAAGGACAACCTTTCTGCCGATCACCTGCACAGGCTCTGCGCCCAATTCCTCCACCAGAATATCGCACAGCTCGCGGGGGGTATAGGGGCTGGTTTCAAGCACGGTTATTTTAATAAGCTCTCTCGCTTCAAGTCCGTCGGCAAAGGCTTTAAGCTGGTTTTCGTTAACCTCGCCCTTTCCCGCAATATACAATGCCTGCACACCGTTTGCAAGGGAGCGAAGGTACGCACGCTGTTTAGTGGTTATCATTTAAGCAGTTCTCCTATTTCTTCTTTTGTAAGACGGCGGTACTCTCCCGCCTTTAATTCGCCCAGACGAAGTGCGCCGATCTGCACCCTCTTAAGCTGGGTAATGGTAATTCCCACGCTTTCGCACATACGGCGTATCTGGCGGTTTTTCCCTTCGGTAAGGGTAAATTTTATCACACTTCCCGTAGGGCTTCTTTTAATAAGATCCACACCCACGGGGTTTATCTTTTCCCCGTCCAGTGTGCGCATATTCCGCAAAGCGTCCAGTGCGTTGTTTTCCGCATTTCCCCGAATATACACGTGGTATATCTTTTTCTTTCCGCTTTTCGGGTGGGTAAGACGGTTTGCAAGATCCCCGTCGTTTGTCATAATAAGCAGTCCTTCGCTGTCCTTATCCAGTCTGCCCGCAGGGTACAGACGGTAAGGCAGGTCTATAAGGTCGGATACCGTTTTTCTGCCCATTTCGTCGCTCATAGTGGTAACGTATCCGCTTGGCTTGTTAAGCATAACCGTAATCTTTTTACTTTCCGGCTTAACGGGCACGCCGTTTATGCGTATATCGTCCTTTTCGCTGACCGGCTGACCAATCTCCGCCTTCTCACCGTTAACGGTAACGGACCCTTTTTCCACCTCTTTTTCTGCGGCACGGCGGGACATCACACCGCAGGAGGCAATGTATTTTTGTATACGCTCCATTATTCGGCTGTTTCCGTTTCCTCGGCGGTTTCGTCGGCTTCATCCGTTTTGGGCTTGGAAATAATATCCTTTATCTTAAGCACCAGCTCGGGTCCCTTGTCGATAAGGGAATTCACAGCGGTAAAGGTCTTGCTTACGGGGTCTTGGGAAGCGTATTCAAAGGAGGCGGGGTTCTTAAGGTCAAGCATGCGCACCTCGCCGTTTTGTATAAGCAAAAATCCAAGGGGTACCACGCTTACGCCTGCGCCGTTTCCGCCCGCAAAATGGGGAGCTTTTTCCGCAGTTTCGTTTTTGCCGTTATAATCCACGCCGCCGGAGGCAAAGCCCACGGAAACCTTGGAAAAGGGCACAATGGTAATACCGCCCTCAATGGTTATAGGGTCGCCTACAACGGTATTAACGTCAGCCACAGAGCCGATTTTTGCTAAAGTTGATTCTATTACTTGCTTCAAAGGAATATCATTCATAGGTTTTCCTCCTTTTTGGGGACACGTTCATTCGGCGCAGAACCAAAAACGCAAAACAGCACAAACGGCTATTCGAAAACCGTAGGGGCAGGCGTCCTCGACTGCCCGCCTCTAATGGTTCAGAGGTAGAAATTCTTGCAGAATTTCTTTGAATTTAATTTATTTGCGTTTTTGTAGAAATTTTCGTGTCGCTCGCTGTAGTTTACTACAGCTACCGCTAACGAAAATTCCTTCTGCATCCAAATGCTCCGTGTCCATCGGATTTATTATTTGGTTTCTTGTTTTCTTGATTTTAACTTATACTTAACCCATATCCACGCTGCCGATATTCCCGTAATAACTACGTTCCACAGCATAACGGATGCGCCGATATCCACGTAAATATCCATATCTTCCGTTAAGAAATCGGGCTTGCATTCGGAATATATCCGTGCGCCTTTTTTATGGCGGTAATTAAGTATAATGTGGTTTATGTTTGCCATAAGCCCGCTTATTGTTCCGTAAAGCAGGGCTGTCTGCGCCGCATCGGGTGTGCCCACAGAAACCTTGAGCACGTATTTTTCCACCCTTATCTTTTTGCCGAAGTGCTTGAACGCCGCAAGGGTAAGGTCTTTAAAGAATTCAAGCTGTTTGGAAAAAGGCACTTTAGGCTTTGGCTTTTTCTCTTTTTTTTCTTTTTTTGCTTTTTTTACCTTTTTTTGCTTTTTTGGGGGCTTTTCCTCTGTCTTTTCCTCGGCTTCACCCTTTTTAATATACTTGCTCAAGGGTATTTCAAAAGAAATGATCCCCAAACCGATCTTTAAAAAGAGTTCACCGCACCAGATCACAAAAAGCTTTGCCCGCAGGCACAAAAAGAGGCAAACAAGCGCCATAATACCGAGTATTATATAAAGAGCGATCACTGCTCGTCCTCCGGTATAAGGCTTCCCACCGTCTCGCTTTCCGCCATCAGCACGCCGGTATCCGGCAGTTCGGAAAGGCTTTCAAGCCCAAAACAGCGCAGGAAGTTTTCTCCCGTGCCCAAAAGTGTCGGTCTGCCGGGTGCATCCAGCACGCCTTTTTCGCACACAAGACCTTTATCAAGAAGGGAACCTACGATATAGGTGGAATCCACCCCTCGCACGGTTTCTATAAAAGATCTTGTAACCGGCTGGTTGTATGCGATAATTGCCAGCACCTCCAAAGCCGCTTTGGAAAGAGGGGGAGTTTTTTTCATCTCCAAAGCCTTTCTCACAAGGTCTGCCATACAGCTTTTGGTGCATATCTGGTATGCTCCGTCAAGAAAAATAAGCTGAATACCGCTGTCTGCGGAATCCAGACGGGCTCTCAAATGCTCTGCCGCCGCCGTAAGCTCTTCGGATGTAAGGTCAAAAAGTTCGGTAAGTCTTTCTTTCTGAACGGGGGAACCGCAGGCAAAGAGTACCGCCTCCAACGCCGCGGAAATTTCGGATACGTTCATTTTTTTACTCTTCCTCCTCCGTTACAATTTCAAGATATACGTCCTCCCCGTTGCCCTCCACACGCACTGCGCCGTCACGCACCATTTCAAGGAGCGCAAGGAAGGTGGCGATAATCTCGCCTCTGCCGCCGCAATCGTCAAAAAGCAGGGTGAAAACGCATCTTTTCAAGCGGGAAAGCCGTTTTGAAAGGTGCAGCACCTTTTCGTCCACGGTGTAGTACCGCTCGTTTTCCAGCTTTTCAAACAAAGCGGGGGTGTTTTTTTGGTTTTCTTCGGGAACACGGTTGCCCATTCGTATAAACGCTTCCACCAAAAGGGAAACGGGGTGCAGTCTTGAATAACTGCCGGGGGGCAATTCCTCGGGCTCACGGGTAAATCTGTCGTAAAATTCCTCTGCTCTGTCCTTCAGAAGCACGGCGGCAAGCTGTGCCTTGCGGTGCTCAAGAAGTGCATCAACCAGCACTTGACGGGGGTCCTCCTCCCCTTCTTCGCGGGGGAGCAGCATACGGGATTTTATAAGCATAAGGGTAGAACCCATAACTATAAAGTCCCCCGTAACCTCCATTTGCTGGGATTGCAGAGTTTCTATATATTCAATATACTGCTGGCAGATATCGGATATAGGTATATCCAGAATATCTATTTTATGCTTTTGGATAAGAGCAAGCAGCAGGTCCAAAGGGCCTTCGTACTGCTCTATTTTAACAATTTTATCTTCCATATCAGAAAAGACTTTCTAAAAGTGTCCACAATGCGTAGCCGGGAACAGCGAAAAGGTTAATAAGCGTTCCGCGCACAAGATCCACGGGCCACCATATAATGTTTACAATATTGCCTATAACGGGAATATTATCGCCTACTATAAGCACCAGCATTATAATATAGAAATATCTTTCCCACATAAGGTATTTTGCGGCTACTCTTCCGGGTAAAAGACAGGCAAGCACCTTGCTTCCGTCCAAAGGGGGAAGGGGTATAAGGTTAAACACCGCAAGACCTATATTCATAACCGCGATAAGATAAAATGCGTAAAACAGTATAATGCTCAGGTTGTTCATAGGCATAAATACGTTTACTGCGGTGTATGCAAGGGAGAAAATAAACGCAAGCATAAGGTTGGAAACAGGGCCCGCAAGAGAAACCAAAGCAATATCTCTCTTTGGCTTGCGCAGATTACGGAAGTTAACGGGAACCGGCTTTGCCCAGCCATAGCCGATAAACAGCATGGATAAAGCACCCATAGGGTCAAGATGGGCAAAGGGGTTCAGGGATATTCTTCCGTTCATATAGGCGGTATCGTCACCGCATTTGTGTGCCATCCATCCGTGAGCGCATTCGTGCACCGTAAGGGAAAGCAAAAGGGATATTACGGTAAGCGCCGCAAATACGGCAATTTCCGCCACGGATGAACCGGCAAGGTAAGATTGAATAAAGGTGATTATCATAGTTTATCTCTCAAACTATTAACTGGGAACTATGAACTATGAACTAATGGTTGCTTTTTGCACAGCCGTGCAAAAAGCTTCCGAAGTTCCTCGTTTCTCGTTCCTAGTTCCTAGTTTTTATCATAGACTTTTCCCACATATCCTTAGGCTCAAAGCCCAGCAGAGTCACAACGGTGGCAGCTACGTTTGCAAGGCCGTACTGACCTTCCACGCATTCGTAATCGTTTCTGCCGGTGTTATCATAGATAATGCAGGGAACGGGGTTAAGAGTATGGCTGGTCTTTGCTTTGGGAGTTCCGTCCTCGTTCAAAGAAACCGCGCCCTTTTTCTTGTTGTATTCGTACATTTCGTCGGCGTTGCCGTGGTCTGCGGTAATAACAGCCACTGCGCCTGCCTTGTCAACTGCCTTGAGTATACGTGCAAGGCAGAGGTCCAGCGCTTCCATAGATATCTTGGTTGCGGCAAAGGAGCCGGTGTGTCCAACCATATCGCCGTTGGGGAAGTTAACACGAAGATAACC
>JAFOBR010000021.1 GCA_017381715.1 Clostridia bacterium | reverse complement strand
TGTTCCACGAAGCACAGTTTACGGATATAACAGAAAATATCGAGTAAAATTCAACCCCCGAAGCAAACGCTTCGGGGGTATTTGAGTTATGCGAGGTTTAACGTTGTGAAGTATTATTCTCTGTTTTCGGTACGAAACTTGTTTCGCCGGAAATATAACCGGATATTTAATCGGCGTCTACGGTATGGTAACTCACAAGCAGGCTGTCTATGCCGATCACCTCTGTGCCTTCGGGTACTATAACGCATTTGATCTTGTTTGCGCTGTGGTAGAAATAACCGAAGGCTTCAAGACGCATATCGTCTGCTTCTGCGCTGTTGGCGGGAACGGTGTTTACAACCTCCACGGCAGCGTCGTAAGCGTTCTGGGAGGTGTAGCCGATCTTTGCAAGAATATCGGATATTTTGTTATATTCTTCCTCGATGATCGCAGGCTCCAGTACGTAGATACCGTCCTGCTCGTGAGGATCGTAGAAGGAAATAAATCTTCTTATTTCTCTTTCATCGAGATCTGCATCTTTTAAGGACTGTTTGATCTTATTAAAGCTTTCTTCGGTTATCAATACCGGCACGTTGAGTGTGGTAAGAGTATTAAAATCTTTCATCTCCACCTTGGTAACCTTGTCGCCATCGGGAGAGAACTCGGGGATTACCACGGTTACTTGGGTTTCAGCGGAATAATCAATAATAATATCGGTTACGGTGCAGGTTCCGTCTCCGTTGCTCTTATAAGTTACAACGTAAGGCGCATCCGCAAAAACAGTCTTGTTTATATCCGTGTAGGTGGTTCCGCTGGCATCGGTAGCGCAGGCAACCAGCATTACCGCACAGAACAGATATGCAAGTACAGACACCCAAACACGGGGCTTTTTGTAATTAAGAGAATTGTTTATTCTTTTCTTCGCGTTGCCGCTTTCGTTAAAATTAACGGGACCGGGGGCAGGGAAACGGCGGTTGGAAGCGAAAGAAAGCAGAGCTTTGGTATATGTTTTTTTCATTTCTTCATCTCCTTGTGTGCGTAACAGCTTTTCATCACAGCTCATCTCCATGTCAAGGCTCATACGGTTAAAAGCGAGCCAGCACAGGGGGTTAAACCAATGAACTGCAAGCAATATAAATGCAAACGGCTTTATAAAATGGTCAAAACGGTTAATGTGACATCTTTCGTGAGCGATAACCTTTTCGCGGGTGATATCGTCAAGCCCATAGGGAATATATATTTTGGGCTTAATAAATCCCAGCGTAAAGGGAGAAAGTACGTTTTCCGAGCAGAATACGGTTCCTTCATAGCGGGTGGCGGTGGATATTCGCCTGTAAACTATGATATAGGATACAGCTCCGTATATCAGCATAGCGGCAACACCGCACAGCCAAAAAACGGTGAGTATCTGCATTACGGATACGCCCGTACTCGGAGATATTACGGGAGCAACGGGTATATCGGTTATAATGTTTTGGTTTCCCGACTCCGGAATAATATCGGGCGATAAAATTTCGTTGGGCAAAGTGTCTGTTATAACGGTTTGCACGTTTGCCTCTCCAAAAATCTGACCGATTCCGAAAATGCTCAGCTTTGTACCAACGCTGAAAGGAAGACACAGTCTTAAAGCCACAGCTATCCACAGAATATATGAATGTTTTTTGGGCGCGCGGGCGAGAATCAGTCTTGCAAGCATTACCACGGCAATAACCACGCAAGCCTTTGCGCTCATTTCCAGAACGGTTAATAATACAGAGTCCATATTATTTCTCCTTATGTTCGTCTATAAGACGCTTCAGCTCTTCACTTTCTTCTTCGGAAAGTGTTTTTCCGCCCAGAAAAGTAACCAGAAACTTAGGGAGAGAGCCTTCGAATGTGTTTCTCACAAAATGCTCGCTGGAATCCTTTTGTACGCTTTCTCTGGGAATAAGGGAGGTTACGACCGTGTTTTCGTTTTGCGCATAACCTTTTTCGCACAGCTTCTTAAGTGTGGTGTACGTGGTGGATTTTTTCCAGCCAAGTCTTTCGGCGCAAAGCTCAACCAACTTGCCCGATGCCACCGGCTCGTTATCCCATACCACAGACATAAATCTGTAATCGCTTTCGCATAATCTTAAATTGTCCATTTTTGTTACCTCTTTTTTAACCGTTTTGTGTGCACACGGAGGTTTGTAACTACCAACCTCTGGGCTTAGTCTACAACAACCAACCAAATTTGTCAATACCTTTTTAAAAAAATCTGCCAAAAAATTTTTGGCAGATAAATATCAGTTTGCTTTGTAATATGCTACCGCAAGATCCACCACCAGACCGTAGCTTGCGCTGCCTGCCTGCTGACCTTGGCTTTCAAGATAAGAATTGTTTATGCTTCCCACAACCTGAGACGCGGTGGAATCGGAATATTTTTTAAAAAATTCAGAATAGGCAGTCAATTCGCTTCTTATATCCGGGGTAATATTTTCTTTAACAAATTCCTTATATAAATTACCGTCCGCCTTGTTTAACGCCGAAAGCAGATATTCCAGCATATTAAAAAGACCGCTGTACTTAACATATTCGTTTTCGCTGTTCATACATACCAGAAATGCAACGAAATTTGCTTCGTCTTCGCGGGCAATTCCCCGCTGGTGGGACATTTCGTGGGCTATTGTAAAGGGCATAACGAAATCGGGATAATTAAAATTAATGTTTGCTTCTCCCGTAAAAAAGGAGTATACTCCTGATATGTGAGTGTATGTCATAACGGGGGATAGGGAAACAAGCTTTGGGTTTGAATCAAACCAAGAGATATATTCGTTTTTACTGCAGAAATTCTTAAAAGCGGTATTTATCTCGTTGACCAGATCGTCATATCCGTAGGGGCACACTGTTGCGCCTGTAACGTCTTTCTTTACGGAAATGGTGTTTATCTCTTTCACAACCTGCTCTGCGGTAAATTTTAATTCTTCGGCTGTTACCTTGTTTTTTTCAAGTCCTAAATTCTTATCCAGCGTGTGTCTGAAATAGCAGGGGCCGAATACCCCGAAAAATGTTGTGGCAAGCACTAAAACTATAATTATCAGCGGCCGCAAAGCACGGTAGTACTTTTTGCCGTCCTCTTCGCATATATATTTGTTTGTAACGAGCACATACAGCACTGCGGCGGGAATAAGCAAAAACAGTACCATTTCTCCCACGGAAAATGGAATAAAATTGGTTACCGCTGCCAGAACACCACGGAAAAATTGGGAAGGATACCTTGTCCACCATTCCGCAAAAGCAGGTAATATTCTTGAAAAAAGATATATCAAAAGGCTTGCCCCGCACACTGCCGTAGCAGTAATAACGGCAGGGGTAAACACCCGTCTTTCCTTCATAGCACACTCTCCTTTACGAAGATATAATACCATTTTGGTTTACTAAAAAACAGTGTATTTTGTAAATAATTATGATAAATTCGCCATTTTTTACAATTATACACAAATACTTTAATATTTGTTAATATTTTGTTCATAAATTGGTGCTATAATGCCAACAAATTATTGTGGAAAGTAGGGGCAATTTTTTGAAGAGAATTTTAAAAACTCTTATAAAAAAGCCGGCTTTAATAAGTACGATCACATTCGTTTTACTCGCCGTTGTCATAGCATCCGTTGCCTTTGCAGGAAGAACTCCTGCCGCTTCGGACGAGTCCTTGCCCGTTTTGGAGCAAACGGCTATGCGTCAAGGCTACGGTTTGTATATTGACGGCAAGCTCGTTGCCGCAACGTCTATCGAAGCTGTTATACAGGATACTCTGGATTACGTGTTGGAATCTCGTTTGAACGAATTTTCAGCAGACACGGTTACATCCGGTTCCTTTACCAATACCATTACCACCGTTTACGGCGAATATGAAGAAAGCGCATTCGTTACTTCCGCTTCTCTTGCGGCTCTTTTGGGTATAGAGAGCGAGGATTCCTATACGGTTTCCGTTAAGGATTATAACGGCGCCGAATGCGGTGTAAAGCTTAATCTCCGCGTTACTACGGAGAGCAAGGTTACAAATGTTCTTGAATCCGATATAGTTTACGTAGATAACGGCAACCTTCTCGCTACCCATGAAGACGTGGTAGTTGTTGAGGGGCAAGACGGTATTACAGAGGATGTATACGAATCCGTTTATATCAACGGTGAATGTATTTCCAAAAAGTACCTTTCTTCTACCGTTGTTGTAGAAGCTGTGGACCGTGTTATTGAGCGCGGCGTTCTGGATAATGAGCGCTTTACCGCCTCTTCCGGTGACACTTCTGTTAATGACAGTCCTTTCATTATGCCTTATGACGGCGGATTTATATCATCCTATTACGGCTGGCGCAGTATGGGCTGGCACACCGGTATTGATATTATCGGCGGTTTGGGCGTTCCTTGTTACGGAGATCCCTTCTGGGCAGCACGCGACGGCGTGGTAACCTTTGCGGATTATTCCGGTACTTACGGTCTTGTTATTATAATTAAACACGAAGACGGCTCTGAAACCAGATACGCTCACTGCAGCACCATAAAGGTAGAGGTTGGCGAAGTTGTTGAGCAGGGCCAGATTATCGGTAATATCGGCGACACAGGCTTTGTGACAGGCCCTCACCTTCACTTTGAGATTCGCTTTGACGGACAGACCGTCAACCCTCTTGAGTACGTGCGCCTTTATAAATAAAGGAGGGTTTTTCCCATGTTTAAAACAGAGTATGCAGAAAGAGTATATAACCAGGTAGTTGCAAAAAACAGCAACGAGCCCGATTTTCTTAATGCAGTAAAAGAAGTACTTTTAACTATCGAACCTGTTCTTCTTGCTCATCCCGAGTATGAAAAAGCAGGTATTCTGGAGCGCGTTACCGAACCCGAGCGTCTTATCGTTTTCCGTGTAAGCTGGGTGGATGATAAGGGTAATGTTCAGGTTAACCGCGGTTACCGCGTTCAGTTCAATTCCGCTATCGGACCTTATAAGGGAGGAATCCGTTTCCATCCCTCTGTTAACGCTTCCGTTATCAAGTTCCTCGGTTTTGAGCAGATATTCAAAAACTCCCTCACCGGTCTGCCTATGGGCGGCGGTAAGGGCGGCTCCGATTTTGACCCCAAGGGCAAGTCCGATAACGAAATTATGCGCTTCTGCCAGTCCTTTATGACAGAGCTTGCAAAGCATATCGGCGCAGATACAGACGTTCCCGCAGGTGATATCGGTGTTGGCGCAAGAGAGATCGGCTATATGTTCGGTCAGTACAAGCGTCTTCGTAACGAGTTCACCGGCGTACTCACCGGCAAGGGACTTATGTACGGCGGTTCTTTGGTAAGAACTCAGGCTACCGGTTACGGTCTTTGCTACTTCACTCAGGAAATGCTGAAAGACGCAGGCACCTCTTTTGAAGGCAAGACAGTAGTTGTTTCCGGTAGCGGCAACGTTGCTATTTACGCTTGCGAAAAGGCTACAGCCTTTGGCGCAAAGGTTATCGCTATGAGCGATAGTAACGGTTATATCGTTGATAATGACGGCATCAAGCTTGATGTTGTTAAGCAGATAAAAGAAGTTGAGCGCGGCAGAATCAAGGAATATGCTTCCCGCGTTCCCGGCAGCGAATATCACGAAGGATGCAAGGGCATCTGGACTACCAAGTGCGATATCGCGCTTCCCTGCGCAACCCAGCGTGAACTTGATCTTGAAAGCGCAAAGGCTCTTGTTGCAAACGGCGTAATGTTGGTTGCAGAAGGCGCAAATATGCCCACTTCTCTTGATGCTATTGCATATTTCCAGGAACAGGGCGTTCTGTTCGGCCCTGCAAAGGCTGCAAACGCAGGCGGCGTTGCTACCAGCGGTCTGGAAATGACACAGAACTCCATGCGTCTGTCCTGGAGCGCTGAAGAAGTAGACGAAAAGCTTCAGTCCATTATGAAGAATATCTACGCAAACACCTGCAAGGCAGCAGAAGAATACGGCTGCAAGGGCAACCTGGTTGCAGGCGCAAACATTGCGGGATTTGCTAAGGTGGCAGCGGCAATGCTTGCCCAAGGCGTAGCTTATTAAGAGGGACGGTTAATTCACCGCAGAACAAAAACGCGGAATATACAGTGAAGTGTATCGAAAACCGTAGGGGACGACGTCCTCGACGTCCCGTATCCAAATAAAAAATGTAGGAATCCGTTTATAACGGATTCCTTCTTTGTTTTTATCGCGTTTTTGTTCTGCGGTGAATTAACCGTCCTTCCGCTTCAACCGGACTTTCGGATTTACAGACGTTACTTTCGGTAACATTGCAGGGCGGGCGGCTTGCGGGGTCTCAAAAAATACGGCGGCATTTTTCGGGGTGCCCCTTGCTACTGCCGTTTCATAAGCAAAAGAACCGTTGCTTTTTGCAACGGTCCTTTTGCTTGCAGGGATTTGTAATTCAAAAAGGAAGTAAAAACAGCGTTTTATTCGCCGGGGGTATAGTAGCCGCCTGCTACGAGTTCATCATAATAAAGGCTATCTTGGGGTTGAATAACATTGTATGCGGTGAAAAAGGTGAAATCGGGTGCAGGATACCAATGACCGTTTTCGGAATTAAGAGACGATGTCATCATATCGGTAGGTACGTAAACATATTCGCCGTAATGTTCATAACTTTCATTGCAAGGCAATTGCCAACATTCACTGTATCTTTCGATTATCTGGAATATTTCACCGTTTTCATCAAAGATAACGGTAAGAACACCATTCAGAATAAGCTGGCTTTCGTGAGAATTTGTAACAAACATACGGGGAAGCCCCTGCCAAAGGTCGTTTTCGGTGTCCCAGTATGTCCAACGAGTAAATCCAAACTCGCCTATAAGGTCGTTTCTCCAGGTTTCGCCTTCAAATGCGGTCTTTTCGATTGTGAGCAGATAATCAACGAAATCATAACCGGGACGGAAAATAAAATTCTTGGGGAATCCTTTTTCAAGCTGATCATAGCTCTGCTTTTCGGTGCCCAGCACTTCGCCGTTTTCGCCATAATAGGTTACGTTAACGTTAACGCTGTAAACGGTATCCGCAAGGTTTTCCATAGTAACAAGCAAAATCTTTTCTTCGCCGTAGATATGGTCTGCAACGGTGATGTTTGTTTCTTCATCGGCTACAACACCTGCTTCGGGCAGTACGGGAGCCGCATCCGGCACTTTGTCGGCCACGGGGGTGTCTTGGTTTTGTGCTACCGATTCTTCAATAGCATCGGATATTTCTTCGGCGGCGTAAACTGCGGCGGCAGATAAAGCGGTTATCATAAGCATAGCCGCAATAACCAAAGAAAGTATCCTTAATGAACGTTTCATATTTATTCCTCCTTTAAAACGTTTTGGCTTTTTAAGCCTTCTGTAAATACAATACCGGATTTTGCCTTTTGGGAGAAAAATACTTTTTAAAAAATATTTTAATTTTTGTTTTCTTCGTAAACCTTTTTTGTGGTATAAATATATACGAGGAGGGATGCGTCGTGCTTACACAGCCGCAGCGTGAATTCGCGGAACGGTTATACAAAGAAAACTACAAACTGCTTGCAAAACGTATGAACGAGCTGTTGGGCGGCGTGGACCCTGCCGCAGTGGAGGATTGTCTGGGAAACCTGTTTTTAACCCTTTGCCTTTGTGTACAAAAGGTTATGGAACACGAAAACCCTCGTGCTTGGCTGTTTTTAACGGCGAAGTATATTTGTTTAAAGCACGTACGCAACGTGGGTGCATCATCCAAACGCAATATTCCCCTTACGGAAGAGATAGCAGATACTCTTTCCGGCGGTGTTTCACCGGAGGATACGGTACCCGATGATATATTATGGTGTCAATGGAAAAACACCCGTGTGCGTGAAAAGCTTATTTCAGGTCTTACCAAAAACGAAAAGCAAATCCTGCACCTGCGGTTTGAAAAAATGCTTTCCAACGGCGAGATAGCCAAAATTTTGGGTAAATCCGAAGATTCTGTCCGCTACACCGTATATTATATCAGAAAAAAGATAACCGATAAAGTCTATTCGGGAAAATTTTGATGAAAGGAGACGGGAATGTGAATTGCGAACGTATATACCAAAATATTAAAAACGGTTCTGTGGTTGCGGAAGAATTGCAACACAGCGAAATATCCGCTTTGTTTTCATATCTTTGCTCCCTTATTGAACAAGGCGGGGAAGTGGAGGAAGATCTGATTGATTTTTGCGCTTCCGCCGTAGACATCATAGACGTATCCCCTGCGGAAAAGGTAATGGAAAACGTATACAAAAAGAGCATTTTCAAAACCTCAAAACGCCGTTTTCCTTTAAAGCGTGTTGCTGTGGCGTGTATCGCAGTATTTGTTTCCGCGGGACTGTTTGTAGGCACCGCGTCGGCTTTTGGTTTAAATATTGTTGAAGAACTGCATTGCGTTATCACCGATGATTACGTGGTTAAATTTGAAGAACGTAACGGACTTTTGGATGCCACCGTTACAAATAATTATACCTATAAACGGCTTTTTGAAAAAAGGCTGGCAGGTTTAATGTATCCACGTGCATTTCCGGCGGAGGTCACTCCCACTCGGGTAGTAAGCGATAAGAAGCAGGATGGCAGGCTGTACACTCTGTTTTTGGAGTCCTCTTCGGGTGAGAACTGGCAGATATTTGCAAAGCCCGCATCGGAAAGCTATCTGCCTATGGGATATAAATTTTCCGTGGATTACGGAAACACGGTGCTGGATTTTGTATACACCGTTTCCAGAAGCGGAGAGGGTATAACGGGATACAAGCTTTATACCGTACACGACGGAGTTTTATATACCTTTCATATAAAAGACCCCGATTGGACAAACGTAAAAATAATTCTCGAAAATTTGGTTATAAAATAAACAGGTGTTTTTCCCACCTGTTTATTTACTTTATGATACCTTTGTGTTAATATAAAGTGTACTCAGATTTTTTGGAGGTGCGTATTTTTGGAAACCTTGGAATACAGATGTCCGAACTGTAACGCTTATCTTGTGTTTGACCCGAAGAGTGGCAAAATGAAGTGCGATTACTGCTTAAGCGATTTTTCGGTGGACGAGGTAAAAGAAAATAACGATACACGAGGAAAAGTACATAACGAAGGACAAGGGCACACCCACTCCGAAGAGCATTCAAGCGAAGATTATCTTTGCTATTCCTGCCCGTCCTGCGGGGGAGAGATCATCGGCGATTCCACCACCGCCGCCACGGAATGTCCTTTTTGCGAAAATCCCACTATAATAACCCAGCGTTTAAGCGGTGAATTCAAGCCGGATTACGTTATACCCTTTAAGATTACCAAAAAAGAGGCGGTAAGCGCCTTGGAAAAGCTGTATGGCGGCAAAAAACTCCTTCCCAATGCTTTTACAAAGGATAACCGTGTTAAAAAGGTAACGGGAATGTACGTGCCCTATTGGATATGCGATTGCCAAGCATCGGGTACCGTGCGCTATGACGCTACCCGTGTCCGTACCTATACCGATGGCAGATATATGGTCACCCGTACGGATATTTATAACGTAATACGGGGCGGCACCGTTGCTTTTGATAACATTCCTCAAGACGGAACCACCAAGCTGGAGGGGATTCACACCGAATCTATAGAGCCTTACGATTATTCGGAAATGATACCTTTTTCCAACGAATACCTTTCGGGATATTTTGCGGATATATATGACGTAAAATCCGGGGACGTGCTTGAGCGTGCCCACGAGAGGGTAAAGGCTTCTGTAAAAGAAAGCTTTAAAAATACGGTTATCGGCTATTCCACCGTAACCGAAGGTCAAAGCAATATAAATATAACAAACGGCGATATCCACTATGCGCTTTTGCCGGTATGGATGCTTAATACCAACTGGAACGGAAAGACCTATACATTTGCTATGAACGGTCAGACCGGAAAGGTTGTGGGTGACCTTCCCGTGGATAAAAAGAAATTCTGGAAGCGCACGGCAATGTTTTTCGGTATCTTTGCCGCCGTTGCCGCGTTAATAGCTTTGGTGCTGTGAGGTGGGTTATGAAGAAAATAGTATGTTTTATTTGTGTTTTACTCATTTTCACCCTTACAGCATTGCCCGTGTACGCCGCAAAGGAACGGGTAATGGATACTGCAGATCTGCTCACGGCAGAGGAAGAGCAAAAGCTTTCCCAAATGGCGCAGGCTGTGTACGATGAATACGGTGTGGATATAGTAATTCTTACCGAAAACACCTACGTTTCCGACATACAGCGATATGCGGAAAATTATTACGATAACGGCGGTTATTCGGCGGACGGTATAATCTTTTACCTTTCCATGTATGACAGAGATTGGTATATGGCAACTTCGGGAAGCTGTATGGATACTCTTTCCTACAGCCGCTTGGGCGATATTTTCGATCGTATAAGTGGTTATCTTGCAGAGGACGATTATTACGCCGCTTTCAGCAATTTTATCCCTCTCTGCGAAGGATATATAGAGGAAGGGCCTTCGTTTTTTGCAACTCCGGTTGTAAGCTATCTGCTTAAGCTTTGCCTGCTGCTGCCCGTTGCTTTCGGTATAGCTGTATTTGTTGTTTTTCTTGAAAAGAAGAAAATGAACACAGCAGTGCTTCAAAAAAATGCAAACGATTATATTATTAACGGCAGCGTGGATATAGAAGAACAAAAGGATGTGTTTGTCACCTTCACCGTTACCCGAGTGCCCATTTCTCAAAACAGCGGCGGAAGCGGCGGAGGACGTTCTCACGGCGGCAGAGGCGGCAAGTTTTAACCCCCCACAAAACAACGGCAGAACAGTTTTGTTTATGGGCATTGCTTGTTCCGTGCCGATATTTTGTGGGGACCCCGAAAAAACGCCCCACAAAAACTCCGTTTTTGCGGGGACCCCGGAAAGAGTACCCCACAAAAGCTCCGTTTTTGCGGGGACCCCGAAAGAATTATCCTACAAAAGCACCCCACAAAATACACTCAGAGAATAATAAAAAGGACTTCGTGTGAAGTCCTTTTGCTTTTTTGTTTTTATTCGACTCTGTTGCGCTTTTCGCCTTTTAAAAACGCTTTTATATTCTCTGCCATTTCGCAAACCACCTTGGTGCGGGCTTCGAATGAAGCCCACGCTATATGAGGAGTAAGGCATACGTTGGCTTTGTCCTTTATTTTATCAAAGGGGTGGTCTGCGGGGAAGGGCTCTGCGGAATATACGTCGCATCCCAAACCGCCTATACGGTTTTCCAGAACGGCTTTTTCGGCTTCCTCTTCATCCCAGACACCGCCCCTTGCCGAATTTACGATAATAACGTCCTTTTTCATCAAAGCGAATTTTTCTTTACCGATAAGCTTTTTTGTGTTTTCGTTGAGAGGGCAGTGGATGGTTATAATATCGCTGTTTTTGCAAAGAGTATCGATATCCACGCAATCGGGATCGTTTACGGGCGTGTTTTTATTGTATATGACCTTGCAGCCGAAAGCCCTTGCCACGTCTGCAACCTTTTTGCCTATGTTTCCGTAACCGATAATTCCCCAGGTCTTTCCGTAAAGATCGTGGAACACGGGGGAAAGTCTGTTGGGGGCGCCGGAAGCGGTGTAGCTTCCGTCTGCCACGAAATCGGAATATTCTTTAAGGTGGGTAAGCAGGTTAAGCACCGTCGCAACCGTTACGGCGGCAACGCTGTGGGTGGAATATCCCGGTACGTTGGCAACGGCTATACCGTTTTCACGGCAGTACTTTGTGTCAATATTATCGAAACCCGTGGCGGCAACGCATATAAGCTTTAAATTGGGGGCGTTTTTAAGCACTGCTTCTGTCAGCTTTATCTTGTTAAGCACGGCAACTTCCGTATCTTTTATTCTGTCTGCAAGCTCGCAAGCATTTGTGCAGGGGAAAACTTTCGTGTTTCCCAAAGAGGAGATAGGGGATATATCAATATCCTTTCCTATGGAATCTATATCAAATACAGTTATGTTCATACTTATACTCCCGAAACTTTGTGTGCGGTTAGATTATATATCAAAAAAACCTCTCTGTCAACGGGTTTAGTATACTCCAACCTTGTTGACATTTGAGTTAATGGGTGGTATAATGGTATCTGTAAAAGTATTTTTATATATAGTTTGGAGTAATAGATATGTCAACTAACAAGCCTACAGTATTCACCGGAACGGGAACAGCTCTCATAACCCCTTTTAAGGACGGTAAAGTGGATTATTTTGCACTTACCTCTCTTATCGAGCGCCAGATCACCGCCGGTGTGGATGCTATAATTATATGCGGTACCACGGGAGAAAGCTCTACCCTGCAGGACGATGAGCATCGCTGTGTTATTGAGCACGCGGTTACCGTTGCCGCAGGCAGAGTTCCTATCGTTGCAGGTACAGGAAGTAACGATACGGATTACGCCGTTGCCCTTTCAAAGGACGCTTGCCGTTCCGGCGCAGACGGTCTTTTGGTGGTTACCCCTTATTACAACAAGACCAACGAAGCGGGACTTGTAAAGCATTATTACGCTATTGCAGATGCATCAGAAAAGCCTGTTATCCTTTATAACGTACCCAGCCGTACGGGTATGAACATCTCTCTCAAGGCTTACAAGGCTTTGGCAGAGCATCCCAACATAGTTGCTACTAAGGAAGCCTGCGGCGATATTTCCGCTATAATGCGTCTTATGGACACCTGCGGCGACAGCCTGCGTGTTTATTCCGGTAACGATGATCAGGCGCTTCCTCTTATCGCTTGCGGCGCTATCGGTGTTATTTCCACCGTGGGCAACGTAATACCCGGCGAGTTTTCTTCTCTTATCCGCACCGCGCTTAACGGCAACTTCGGCGCCGCAAACCTGCTTCGCCGCAAGTACGCCGCTCTTATGGACGCTATGTTCACCACCGTTAACCCCATTCCCGTAAAGGCGGCTTGCTCTTCTATGGGACTTTGCTCTCCCGAAATCCGTCTCCCTCTCGTGGCTATGGAAGGGGAGGAGCTGGAAAAGCTTCATAAGGTTATGAAGGACGCTCACGTGCTTTAATTTTACTTAACGGAGAAAAACATAAAAATGTCTGGAATTATAATAAACGGCTGCGGCGGAAGAATGGGAAAGACCATAGCCGCCCAGTGTGCCGAAAAAGGTATTAATGTTCTTTGCGGTGTCGATATATATCCCGTTTCCGCAGATTTTCCCGTTTATACCTCTCTTGAGGATATACCCAATCCTTGCGGCGTGGTAATAGACTTTACCACCGCATCCGCATTGGAGGGTGTGCTTGAATTCGGTATAAAAAACAATATCCCCTTGGTTCTTGCCACCACCGGCTATTCCAAGGAACAAAGAGAGCTTATCGAAAAAGCCTCCAAGCAGATTCCCATATTCAATTCGGGTAATATGTCTGTAGGCGTTTCCGTAACCGCCCGCGTTGCCGCGGACGTTGCTTTGAGCATGGGTGAGGATTTTGATATAGAGATTATCGAAACCCACCACTCCGCAAAATTGGACGCACCTTCGGGTACCGCCCTTATGCTGGCGGACGAGATACAAAAGGCTATCGGCGAGCGTGAATACGTTTTTGAACGTGCTTCCCGCCGTATGGCGCGCCCCAAAAAAGAAATAGGCATCCATTCCGTAAGAGGCGGCGGAGTTATCGGCGAGCACACGGTTATGATAATCGGTCAGCACGAAACCATCTCTCTTACCCACAAAGCTCACGACAGAGGCTTGTTTGCATATGGCGCTTTGCGTGCCGCAGAATTTATAGCCGAAAAGCAAAACGGCTTTTACAATATGAAAGATCTTGTTTCCGCAGAGGAGAAGTAATAAAATGGCGCTTACACTTGCACAAAAACTTCTTAATTCCCATATCGTTTCCGGCACTCCCGCAGTAGGAAACGAAGTGGCTTTGAGAATAGACCAAACACTTACTCAGGATGCCACAGGCACTATGGCGTATCTTGAATACGAGGCAATGAACTCCGGCAGAGTAAAGACCGAGCTTTCCGTTGCTTATATCGACCACAATACCCTGCAGTCGGGATTTGAAAATGCGGATGACCACCGTTATATTCAGTCCTGCGCGGCAAAATACGGCTTGTATTTTTCACGTCCCGGTAACGGTATATGCCATCAGGTGCATTTAGAGCGTTTCGGCGTGCCCGGCAAGACCCTTATCGGGTCGGACAGCCATACTCCCACGGGCGGCGGTATCGGTATGCTTGCCTTTGGCGCAGGCGGACTTGACGTTGCAGTGGCTATGGGCGGCGGTGAATACCGTATTCCTTACCCCAAGGTGGTGGGTGTACATCTTACCGGTTCTCTTCCCGCTTGGGTAGGCGCAAAGGATATTATACTCCACCTGCTTTCCCGCCTCACCGTAAAGGGCGGCGTAGGTAAAATATTCGAGTATTTCGGTGACGGCGTGGCATCCCTTTCCGTGCCCGAGCGTGCTACCGTTACCAATATGGGCGCAGAATTGGGCGCTACCACAAGTATTTTCCCTTCCGATGAAAACACATATAAATTCCTTAAAGCGCAGGGCAGAGAAGAGGCTTATACTCCTCTTTGTGCAGATGAAGGCGCACAGTATGATGAGATCGTGGAAGTGGACCTCTCCTCCCTCGTTCCTCTTGCGGCTTGTCCTCACAGCCCCGATAACGTAGTTCCCGTTTCAGAGCTTTCTCATATCAAGGTTGACCAGGTTTGCATAGGCTCCTGCACCAACTCTTCTTTTACCGATATTTCTCTTGCGGCGGCTGTCTTAAAGGGAAAGACCGTTCACGAAAACGTGTCTCTTGCGGTTTCTCCCGGTTCCCGTCAGGTTCTGGCCATGGCGGTTGCTTCCGGCGCTATGGGTGATATTCTGGGCGCAGGCGCAAGACTGCTTGAATCCGCTTGCGGACCTTGTATCGGTATGGGTCAGTCTCCCTGCTCCGGCGGCGTTTCTTTGCGTACCTTCAACCGCAATTTCTGCGGCAGAAGCGGTACTGCAGACGGTCAGGTATATCTTGTATCTCCCGCCGTTGCGGCAGCTTCCGCAGTTACGGGATATATAACCGATCCCCGTACCCTTGGCGATATGCCCGAAATAAAAATGCCCGAAGCATTCAGCATAAACGATAATATGCTCATTCCTCCTTATTCTCCCGAAGAGAGCGAAAAGGTGGAAATACTCCGCGGTCCCAACATAAAGCCCGTTCCCGTAGGCAAGCCTCTTACCGGCGCTATTGAGGGTGAATGTATCCTTAAGGTAGAGGACAATATCACCACCGATCATATTATGCCTGCAGGAGCAAAGATACTGCCTTACCGTTCCAATATACCTTATCTTTCCAAGTTCTGCTTTGCCGCTTGTGATGAAGGCTTTTCTGCCCGTGCAACCGAAAAGGGCGGCGGTATTATAGTAGCAGGCGCAAACTACGGTCAGGGCTCCTCCCGTGAGCATGCGGCGCTGGTGCCTCTGTACCTGGGCGTAAAGGCTGTTGTTGCGGTATCTTTTGCAAGAATTCACCTTGCAAACCTTATTAACGCAGGCATAGTTCCTCTTACCTTTGCAAACCCCGAAGATTATAATCTTGTTGCTCTCGGAGATAACTGCGTTATACAGCTTTCCGATGATATGAACTCCGCTTCTCTTACCGTGGACGGCAAGACCCTGCCTCTGGTTGCGTCTTTCTCCGACCGACAGAAAGCGCTTCTTAAAGCAGGCGGATTACTCCCCTTTACAGGAGACAATAAATGAACAAAATACCTATGAAAACTCCCCTCGTGGAAATGGACGGGGACGAAATGACCCGCGTAATGTGGGGAATGATAAAAGAACAGCTTATCTGTCCTTACGTTGATCTTAAGACCGAATATTACGATCTCGGTCTGCCTCACAGAGAAGAAACCAAGGATCAGGTAACCATAGATTCCGCCTTGGCGGCAAAGAAATACGGCGTTGCGGTTAAGTGCGCCACCATCACTCCCAATGCAGACAGAGTAAAGGAATACAACCTTTCCCAGATGTGGAAAATCCCCAACGGCACCATCCGCGCTATTATGGACGGCACCGTGTTCCGCGCTCCCATTATCGTAAAGGGAATAACCCCTTACGTAAGCAGTTGGAAAAAGCCCATTACTATCGCCCGTCACGCTTACGGCGATATATATAAGGCATCCGAAACTCTGGTTCCCGCAGGAAGCAAGGCACAGATATGCATGACCCTGCCTGACGGAAGCGAAAAGCGTGTAGACCTTCACACCTTTGAATGCGACGGTATCGTTCAGGAGGTATACAATCTTGACGATAGCATACGTGCTTTTGCCCACAGCTGTTTTGCTTTTGCTCTTGACACCAAGCAGGACCTCTGGTTCAGCGCAAAGGATACTATTTCCAAAATATACGACCGCCGTTTCCGTGATATTTTCAACGAAGTTTACGAAAACGAATACAAAAAAGCTTTCGAGGAAAACGGCATAACCTATTTCTATACCCTTATTGACGATGCGGTAGCCCGTGTTATCCGCTCTGAGGGCGGATTTATCTGGGCGTGCAAAAATTACGATGGCGACGTTATGTCGGATATGATGGCAACAGCCTTTGGTTCTCTTGGGCTTATGACCAGCGTTTTGGTTGCACCCGACGGCTCTTACGAATACGAAGCGGCTCACGGCACAGTAACCCGCCATTATTATCAGCATCTTGAGGGCAAACCCACTTCTACCAATCCTATCGCAACCATTTTCGCCTGGACCGGCGCGTTGCGTAAGAGAGGGGAGCTGGATGATATACCCGAACTTATGAGCTTTGCGGATAATCTGGAAAAAGCTTGCATACAAACCGTGGAAGAGGGAATTATGACAAAGGACCTTATCGGTTTGTCCAATCTTGAAAATAAGAAGGGCGTATATATGGCAGAATTTATTTCCGCTATCGCCTCCAATCTCGAAAGGATGCAAAAATGAAAAGAATTACGGCTTTCCTCGCAGTACTGATACTGCTTTTCTCGGTAACCGCTTATGCGGAGGAGGGGGACGCTTCCTCCCTGCCTGAGGAAACCCCCGTAGAAACCTTGCTCCGCAACTCTCTTTCCTCTGTGGAGAGAGGTGCGGTACTGCTTGTCGGCGGTAATGCCTCTCAAGCGTGGCGGGATTATTCTTTCGATATGTATCCCCACACGGTGGCATCCCTTACCTTGGCAGATACCTCTTCCGCAGATTGGGCAGTATGCGCATCCTACCTTAAAATGTTTTCTCCCAAAGCGGTTATTTACTGTCTGGATGGAAACGAGCAAGCTGATGCGGTTTCCGCCTTTGCACAGACTTTTGCCGTTACCCTTAACGGCGTAAGAATATATTTTGTTTCCGCATTGCAGGGAAAAAATCTGCAAGGTGTAAACCAAGCAGTTTCTCTTGCCTGCGAAGGCTATGCAAACGCCGAATTTGTGGACGTATATTCTCTTATGCTTACCGAGGGAGGCACGGAAAATCTTGAATTTATAAAAGGTACGGTTACTCCTGCAGGAATGCGTTTAATGGGAAAAACCGTGTTTAACTCCGTTACTGTGGATATTCCCGTGTTTGCCCCCGATGTTTCCGCTCCCCGGCAGGACACATCCGAGGAAGTTGATGCACAGCCCGCAAAGCGTTCTTACCGCTGGCTTGTCCCCATTGCAATTCTCGCTGTAGGTCTTGCAATAGGCGCAGAACGTGCATACGCCGTAACCAAAGAAGAAAAACGCAGAAAGGCGAGAGGGAAATGACCGATCTGTTGGAACTTCAAAAAAGCTTTTTGCTCCGCCATATCCGTGAAGGAGATACGGTTGCGGATTTCACTATGGGCAACGGTCACGATACCTTGTGGCTTTCAGGCACAGTAGGGGAGCAGGGAAAGGTATATGCCTTTGATATTCAGCCTCAAGCGCTGGAGAGTACCAAAAATCTTTTGGAAGAAAAGGCGATGTACCACAATTATTCGCTTATATTGGATTCCCATTCGGAATGCGATAAATATATAAAAACTCCCATAAAAGCGGGAGTGTTTAATCTGGGTTATCTTCCCGGAAGCGATAAAAAGATAACCACCCTTCATCAGACCACACGCATCGCCGTGGAAAAGGCGATAAATCTTCTTGCGCCGGACGGAATATTGCTTATCGCCGTTTATCCCGGACACGAAGAAGGCACCGTTGAGGGCAATATGCTGGCAGAAATGCTTTCGGAATATAACAGACGCAAGTACTGCTGTGCTTGCTTCCGCATACTTAATTCACCAATATCACCGTTCTTTTATACGGTAGAAAGTAAATAATTATGAAAAGAATAGTTACAGTTCAGGATATTTCCTGTATCGGCAAGTGCTCCCTTACCGTAGCGCTTCCCATAATCTCCGCTATGGGCGTTGAATGTGCGGTAATTCCCACCGCCGTTTTGTCCACCCACACAATGTTTTCCGGCTTTACCTTCCGTGATCTTACGGAAGACGTTACACCCATAACCGAGCATTGGAAAAAAGAAGGCTTTGGCTTTGATGCTATCTATACCGGCTATCTGGGCTCTTTTGAACAGCTTAATCTTGTAAGCAAGCTTATAGATGATTTCCCCTCTTTGGTGGTTATCGACCCCGTTATGGCAGATAACGGCAAGCTTTATACCGGCTTTACCGTGGAATTTGCAAAGGAAATGGCTCGTCTTTGCGGCAAAGCGGACGTTATCGTTCCCAATATGACAGAAGCTTCCTTTATGCTGGGTATAGATTACGTTGGAAGCGGTTATACCGAAGATTACGTTAAGCAGGTGCTTAAAGGCTTGTGCGATCTGGGTCCCAAGTACGCAGTTCTTACCGGCGTTGATTACGGCGACGGAAAGCTGGGCGTTGCTTGTATGGAAAAGGAAAGCGGAAAAATGTTTACATACTTCCGCGACCGTATCGACCGTTCCTATCACGGCACGGGTGACGTATACGCATCCTCTCTCGTAGGCGCACTTATGAACGGCAAGACTCTGGAAGAAAGCCTTAAGGTTGCCACCGATTATACCGTGGCTTGTATCGCCCGCACCGCCTCTTCTCCCGATTCCGTTAACTACGGCGTTGAGTTCGAAAAAGAAGTGCCCTATCTCCTTGAACTGCTTAAGTAAACAATACTCGCAAAACCGCAAGGCAAAGACTTTGCGGTTTGTTTTTGCCCCTGTTTGGAACATTTGTTCTTGACAGAACGAATGTTCGCGTGGTATAATTTTCGGGCGAGGTGAATTTATTATGGATAGAACGGTGTTGCACTGCGATTGCAACTCTTTTTTTGCATCGGTTGAAACGGTATTCAACCCCTCATACGCCAACGTGCCTATGGCGGTGTGCGGTTCTTCGGAGGAACGGCACGGAATAGTTCTTGCCAAAAACGAGCTTGCAAAAAGGTTTGGCATAAAAACGGGAGAGGTTATCTGGCAGGCAAAGAAAAAGTGCCCGTCTTTGGTAATAGCACAGCCTCATTACAGAGAATACGAGCAGTTCAGCCGCAGAATAGGGGAGATATTTTATAAATACACCGATCTGATCGAGCCCTTCGGCATAGATGAAAGCTGGCTGGACGTAACCGCAAGCAAAAATCTTTTCGGGGACGGAAAGCAGATAGCCGATTCCTTGCGGGAACGTATACACCGTGAGGTGGGCATAACCGTTTCCGTGGGAGTTTCCTTTAACAAGGTCTTTGCCAAGCTGGGAAGCGATTATAAAAAGCCGGATGCCACCACCGTCATCTCCCGTGAAAATTTTAAGGATATAGTTTACCCCTTGCCCGTGTCCGCCCTTCTTTTTGCGGGGCGGAGCACTACTGCCCGTTTAAACCGCATTGGAATAAAAACGGTAGGCGACGTTGCTTTGGCGGGCAGAAAGGCTATGTCTGATGCTCTGGGCAAAAACGGTGCCACCCTATACGATTACGCCACGGGTGCGGAATGCTCGCCCGTTACCCCCGTCAACACGGAGCGGGAAATAAAATCCGTGGGCAACGGTATGACCTTCCGCCGCGATCTTGTGGGGATAGACGATATCCGTGCTGCCGTGTGGGCGCTTGCGGATACGGTATCCTCCCGTATGCGTTCTTACGGGGTAATGTGCGGTACGGTGGCGGTGTCTGTACGGGATACGAATTTGAATACCGTGTCCCGCCAGCGCAAATTAAGAAACCCCACCTGCTTTTGCAAAGACATTGCCTCCGTTTCGGTTGACATAATACGTGAACTCACAGATATATCAAAGCCTATCCGATCCCTTACTGTTACGGGAATGGACATTTGCAAAGCGGATACGGTAGGGGTGCAGCAAAGCTTTTTTACCGACGAAAGCACCCGCAGAGAGAAAAACGAAAAGCTGGAAACCGCCATAGACCGTATCCGAGCTCGCTTCGGCGGGGAAGCGGTTACCCGTGCAAGCTCGGTAAACAGCGGTTTGGGAATATGAAAAATAAAAAACGTTCGCATTTGGATACAGAATGAATTTTCGCGAGCGGTAGCTGTACAAAGGTACAGCGAGCGAAGCAAAAATTTATACAAAAATGCAAGCGAATAAAACAATATGAAATCCGTGCGGATTTCTACCGAAGTAAGAAATAATATGTAAAGTATGCGCACATTGTAAGTTTTATATAATAATTCCTATTCTCGCTTTTGCATTTTTGGCTCTGTGCCGAATGCGGATGTTTTAAAAAATTCTTGCAATAATAGGATAGATATGGTATAATACGGTTTGACCTTAAAAAAGGAGAAAGAAAGATTATGTCTATTAAAAAAGAGCTTACGACAGTAAAAACACTGTATTCCCGTTCCGCGGAACTTGGCGGACAAAGGGTTACGATAGGGGGATGGGTGCGCAATTTGCGCTCTTCTAATGCCTTTGGTTTTATCGAACTTAACGACGGTTCTTATTTCAAGCCCGTTCAGGTTGTGTTCGAGGAGTCCAAGCTCGATAATTATAAAGATATCGCTCACCAGAATATAGGTGCGGCGCTTAAAGTTACCGGCGTTCTTGAGCTTACCCCCGGCGCAAAACAGCCCTTCGAGATAAAGGCGGAGGAAATCGAGATAGCAGGTACTTCCACTCCCGATTACCCTCTTCAGCCCAAGCGCCACTCTCCCGAATTTCTGCGTTCCATAGCACATCTGCGCCCCCGCGCAAACACCTTTAACGCAGTGTTCAGAGTTCGTTCCGTAGCTGCTCAGGGAATACACAAATTCTTTGCTGAAAACGGCTTCGTTTACGTTCATACACCCCTTATCACCACCAGCGACTGTGAGGGCGCAGGTGAAATGTTCCGTGTTACCACGCTGGACGCATCCGAGCCTCCCCGCACGGAAGACGGCAAGGTGGATTTTACCCAGGATTTCTTTGGCAAGCCTACATCTCTCACCGTTTCCGGTCAGCTTAACGTAGAATGCTTTGCAATGGCGTTTGCCAACGTATATACCTTCGGTCCCACCTTCCGTGCAGAAAAATCCAACACCCAGCGCCACGCCGCAGAGTTCTGGATGATCGAGCCCGAGATAGCTTTCGCAGACCTTGAGGACGATATGGACCTTGCGGAGCGTATGACCAAATACGTTATCGCATACGTTCTTGAAAACTGCCCCGAAGAAATAGAATTCTTTAACAAATTCGTGGATACGGGACTCAAAGCCCGCCTTACAGATCTGGTTAATTCCGATTTCAAGCGTATAACCTATACGGAGGCTATAAAGCTCCTTTCCGAATCCGGAAACAAGTTTGAATTCACTCCCTATTGGGGCTGTGACCTGCAGACTGAGCACGAAAGATATCTTACAGAAAAGATATTCGGCTGCCCCGTTTTCGTAACCGATTACCCCAAGGAAATCAAATCCTTCTATATGCGTCTTAACGATGACGGCAAGACCGTTGCCGCAGCAGATATGCTTGTTCCCGGAGTAGGCGAGCTTATCGGCGGAAGCCAGAGGGAAGAACGCTACGATCTTCTTATGCAGCGCATAGAAGAGCTTGGCTTGGAGCCCGAAAGCTATAAGTGGTATATGGACCTCCGCAAATACGGCGGCGTTCATCACGCAGGCTTCGGTATCGGATTTGAGCGTCTTATAATGTATATTACCGGCGTTTCCAACATCCGTGATGTTGAGGCATTCCCCCGTACCTTCGGTAACGCAGAATTCTAATATTTTTAACACAGGTGAACTCTTATGAATTTGGATCTTAACGCTCTCCGCGCAGAGTACGAACAGTATAAATCCTCGGGACTTAAACTTGATATGTCCCGCGGCAAGCCCTCCACACAACAGCTTGACACTATGGAGCGTTTGCTCACCGCCGTTACCACCCGTGAGGAATGTATTTCCGAAAACGGCGTTGACTGCTGTAACTACGGCGGTCTGGACGGTATCGACGAATCCAAGCGTCTTTTCGCTTCCATGCTGGGACTTACCATGCACGAAATTATCGTTGGCGGTAACTCCTCTCTTAACCTTATGTACGATACCATCGCCCGTGCTATGAGCCACGGCGTTGTGGACGGTATGAAGCCTTGGGCTAAATACGATAAGGTTTCCTTCCTTTGCCCCGTTCCCGGTTATGACCGTCACTTTGCTATCTGCGAATATTTCAATATCAATATGATCAACGTTCCCATGAACGAAGACGGTCCCGATATGGATATGGTTGAAAAGCTTGTAGCAGAGGACGAGACCATAAAAGGTATCTGGTGCGTACCTAAGTATTCCAACCCTTCGGGTATTACTTATTCCGATGAAACCGTACGCCGCTTCGCCCGTATGAAGACTGCGGCAAAGGATTTCCGCGTATTCTGGGATAACGCCTACGTATGGCACGATCTTACCGATCATCCCGATTACCTCCTTGAGGTACTCCACGAAGCCAAAAAGTGCGGCAACGAGGACAGATTCTTTATCTTCGCTTCCACATCCAAAATATCCTTCCCCGGTGCGGGTATTTCCTGTATAGCTTCCTCCCGCGCAAATGTACAGCGCATACTCAAGGAGCTTGCGATCCAGACCGTTGGCCCCGATAAGCTTAATCAGCTTCGCCACGCTCGTGTTTTCCGCACTTTTGACGATATCAAAGCTCAGATGGGCGTTCATTTGAGCCTTATAAAGCCCAAGTTCGAGCTTGTGCGCCGTACCTTTACCAACGAACTTTCTGAAATTCCCGATGTTTGGTGGACCAACCCCAATGGCGGTTACTTCCTTGCTTTGTATACCCCCAAGGGAAAAGCAAAGAGAGTTGTTGCTCTGGCCGCAGAGGCGGGCTTAAAGCTTACCCCCGCAGGTGCTACTCATCCTTACGGCTATAATCCCGATGATAATATTATCCGTATTGCGCCCACATATCCTTCTTTGGACGAACTGGGAAAAGCTCTTCCCGTTCTGTGTTGCTGCGTGAAACTGGCTTGTGCAGAATAAACAAAAAATGCAAAAATTACGGTGTGATTTCCATAATGCTATTGCAATTTTACGGTATGTATGTTATCATACCTTATAATCAAGATTGTTTTTAACCAATCTGAATTCAAAAAGGAGAAAAAACAATGAAAAAAGTATTAGCTTTCCTTCTCGTTGCCATTATGGTAGTTGCTCTTGCAGCTTGCAACGGCAATGAAACCTCTAAGGCTCCTGCAAACAACAGCACTCCCGCAGAGTCTACCCCCGTTGATGATTCTACTCCCGCAGAATCCGACGAACCTTCTGCAGAACCCTCTGATGAGCCTTCTGACGAACCTTCCGATGAACCCTCTGAAGAACCCGAAGAATCTGTTCCCACAGATGAAAGCGGCAACGAGATCGAGATCCCCGCAGATACCAACAAGTACGTTTCTTACGGCGCTCCCAACACCGGCGACCGTATCGATCAGGCTGATTCCGTAGTACTTACCGGTTACAACGAAGAACTCGCTTACGGCGCAGTTGTTCTTTTTGACGCACGCTTCGGTGCTACCACTCCCGCAGGTCTTGAAGACTATGCAGTTCTGGTTGCTGAATATCAGGCAAAGCCCTACTTCGGCTACGTTAAGACCGCTTACTACGCAGTAGGCGAAGCTTCCGCAGCAGTTAACATTCCTGCAGACGGTTTCGTAGTTGTTGTTCACAAGTATCAGGAATCCGACGTTAAGGCTCTTGCAGCTTACGGCGAAGACGATTCTATCTATCCTCACGGCATTCAGGTTAAGGACATTACCTGGAACGCAACCTTCGTTGCAAACGCTCCCGCACAGGACGGTACTGTAAACGCTAACGAATACGGCGCAGTTGTTTCTCACGTTGACGTTGACAACCCCGATTGGGACTACGCTCAGTTCGCAGCTTCCGAAGATTACGACATCGTTGCAGACGTTTATATCGCATACGATGCTGAATATCTCTACTACGCAGTTGTAGTTGAAATGGATTATCACTACTGCCCCAATGCTTCCAACCTTTGGGATCAGTGCGCTATCCAGGTTAACACTCTTACCAACTCTCCCGTTGGCGAATACATTGCTCAGCACTATGATAACATCGTAGACGCCACCGCTGCAAACGAAGGCGTTTGCCGTCAGGTTGGTTACGGTGTAACCAATGCAGGCGAATCCGTATTTGAATCTTACATGGGCGGCGGTAAGTCCGGTGATTACAAGGTAGTTCGTGACGAAACCAATCAGACCACCACTTACGAAGTTAAGATTTCTTGGGAAGATATCGGCTTTGAAGAAGCTCCCAACACCGGCGCTTCCTTCGGCTTCTCCATTTCCATCAATGCTCGTGAAGACTCTACCACTTGGAAGAACGTTAAGATGCGTAACGGCGGCGGTATCATCGGCCGTAACGACTGGTCCAAGATGGCAACCGTAGTTCTTAAGTAATTAATATACTTTACCTTTACTCGGGTATCCCCAACAAACCGGGGGTACCCGAACTTTTAATTCCGAACATAACTAATCGGGCATTCCTCTCGCGGGGTCCCCAAAAATCCGCAGGATTTTAGGGGTGCTTACCCGGGGATACCCGAACTTTTATAACAAATAATACATAAGGAGTACACATTATGAAATTAGGTGTTAGCCTTTACAGCTTCCGCGAATACGCAAAGGATGAAAATCTGGGCGTAAAGGGCTGTATCGACAAAGCAAAAGAAATAGGCTTCGAAGGCCTGGATATCGTTGAAGGTACCTGCAAAATTTATGCAGATAAAGACGAATATATCGCATACGCAAAGGATATCGGCGATTACTGCAAGCAGGTTGGTATAGAAGCAGTTTGCTTCTGCGTAGGAAGTGATTTCCTTAACGGCTCCGGCGGAGATCTGCAAAAAGAAATCGACCGCGTAAAGGACCTTGTAGACGTTGCAGAAGCATACGGCGTTAAGGTTATGCGTCACGATGCTACCCCCGGTTATCCTTATTCCGTTAAGACCGGCAGAAGCTTTGATGCAGTTGTAGAACGTCTTGCTCAGGGTTACCGTGCAGTTACCGAATATGCTGCTACCAAGGGTATTAAGACCTGCGTAGAAAACCACGGCTTTTTCGTTCAGGATCCTACCCGTGTAGAAAAGCTTGTAAATACCGTTAACCATCCCAATTTCGGCGCACTTGTAGATATGGGTAACTTTGCTTGCGCAGATGCAAACAGCCCCTATTCCGTTGGCGTAATGGCTCCTTATGCTGTTCACGTTCACGCAAAGGATTTCCATATAAAGAACGGCGCAGGCGAAAACCCCGGCGCAGGTTGGTTCCGTTCCAGAGGCGGTAACTATCTCCGTGGTTCTATTATCGGTCACGGCGATATCCCCGTAAGACAGTGCATCAATATCCTTAAGGGAGTCGGCTACGATGGATTTATAAACATCGAGTTTGAGGGTATGGAAGATCCTATCAAGGGTATTTCCGTAGGCTACGAAAACCTTAAGAGATTCTGCGAATAATTTTACTGCAAAAAAAAGTAAGGGGCTTGCGTAAAACCGCTTGCCCCTTTTTGTCGGGGTCCCCGAGAAGCCGCAAGGCTTCTTGGGGTGATTGGATATTTTTTATGAAAAAGCAAAAAAAGATTATTATTGTATCTCTTGCGGTAATACTGGGCATAGTTGTCGTTTGCTTGGGCATAGTCGGTGTATCAAAATTATTTACCCCAAAGGTAAATACTATTGCCCCCACAGGAAACGTACCCGTTTCCCTTTGCCCCGTTGATTACGATGAAGATATCTTTAAAGATGCGGTTTATGCCAAAAAAACAAAAGACGTTTTCTTTTCCTACGACGGAGAAGGGGAGTATTTAACTGCACAAAACTATCTTACGGCAAATCCCGCAGGGAAAATGTTTTATAATTATTTCGAATGCGTTATAAAAGGGGAATATTCAGTATATCCCGCCTTTTTTTCGGAAGAGTTTAAAGAAAATGCGATCATTCCGGAAAAATTTACAATGCAAAAGCTTTATGATATTTCCGTAACATTGGAATCCCGTCAGCCATACGAAAATGGTTTTGTGGAACTATATTCCGTTCGTTACAGTATAATGGATAATAACGGAACCTTCCGTTCCGATCTTACGGACTATACGGTCATCCCCCTTTATTACACAGTTTACGTTACCGAATCAACTGCGGTAATTACAGGAATGTCAGCCCCTCAGGTAAAATAGGTGAATAAAATGAGTATTTTTATTGGCGATACAGATATAACCGGCGTATATAAGGATATAAAGGAAGAAATACGGCTCATCCGTGAGCGAGACCCTGCCGCTTCCAGCGATGCAGAGGTACTGCTTTTATATTCGGGACTTCACGCCGTACTGCTTCACCGCGTTGCCCACAAGCTTCATAAAAAAGGGAAAAAGCTTTCCGCTCGTGCGGTAAGCCAGTTTAACCGCGCCGTTACCGGTGTGGAAATTCATCCTGCCGCCAAAATCGGCAAGGGCGTGTTTATCGACCATGGCAGCGGAGTGGTTATCGGCGAAACTGCGGTGGTAGGGGATAACTGTACCATTTATCAGGGCGCAACTCTGGGCGGTACGGGCAAGCATACCGGTAAGCGTCATCCCACATTGGGCAACAACGTAATGGTTGGCGCAGGGGCAAAGGTGCTGGGACCCTTCAGCGTGGGGGATAATTCAAAAATCGCCGCAGGCGCGGTGGTTCTTCACGAGGTTCCCCCCAACTCAACAGCCGTTGGCGTTCCCGCAAGAAATATCTGTTCGGATAAAAAACCGTGCACGGAAGAGCTGGACCAGATCCATATTCCCGACCCTATTGCAAACGAACTGGAAAACATACGCAAACGCTTAGATGAGCTTGAGAAAAAATAAAAATAAATTAAAAAAGCACTTGACATTCCTGCCGTAAAGAGGTATAATAGCAAACGCTGATTTGCGCCATTAGCTCAGCTGGATAGAGTGTTTGGCTACGAACCAAAAGGTCAGGGGTTCGAATCCCTTATGGCGTGCCAAAATAACGGATACCGCTTTTGCGGTGTCCGTTATTTTTTTGCTTTTGCCAACATTTTTAATTGAATAATGAGTTTTCTTGTGCTATAATGTCTTATCTTTAAATTTTATCGGGTATTTAAAATGAAGTATACGGTTAAAAAGACAATATCAATCCTTCTTTTACTGCTTGCGGCTTTCGTGTGGGGCGTTGCTTTCGTGGCGCAGCGTCAGGGCACCAATATAGGTCCCTTCACCTTGCTTGCCTCCCGTTCTTTTCTGGGCAGTGTAGCTTTGCTTCCCATTATCGGCATACAGTCCCTTTTCGGTACCAAGAAAACATCTTCTTCAAACAGCAAAAATCTGTGGAAAGGCGGAATTCTCTGCGGTATCGCTTTGGCGGTTGCCAGCGCATTACAGCAGATCGGCATTGCGGATACTACTGCGGGCAAGGCAGGGTTCATTACCGCGCTGTATATCGTTTTAGTTCCCATTATCGGCATTTTCTTTAAACGTAAGGCCTCTTTCCCTGTGTGGATAGGTGTTGTTGTGGCAACCGTGGGTATGTATTTCCTTTGCGTTGAAGGCGGATTTTCTATTGCAAAAGGGGATTACTTTATTCTCGGCTGTGCTTTGTGCTTTTCCGTGCAGATAATGCTTGTAGACCATTTCGCCCCCAAGGTGGACGGAGTGAAGCTTGCCTGCATACAGTTTTTCACCTGCGGTGTGGTAAGCCTTGTGCCTGCACTTATATTCGAGCACCCCACCTTGGCAGTAATTCAAAGCGCTTGGATGCCCATTCTGTATCTGGGACTGGTTTCTTCCGGCGTTGGCTATACTTTGCAGATCGTCGGTCAGAAAAATATTCCCCCTGCGCTGGCATCTCTTATAATGAGCCTGGAGTCGGTTTTCGCAGTCCTCTCCGGCTGGCTTATACTGCAGGAAACTCTCTCCAAGCGGGAAATGCTGGGCTGTGCTTTGATGTTTATAGCTATAGTTCTTGCACAGATAAATCCTAAAAAGGAGAAATAATATGTATACGCTTCCTCATTTTATCTGGCTTGCGGTCTGTATAGTTTTTATAACCGTTTCCACTGTTTTGCTCAGAAAGTATAGCCCGCCCTTTAAAAAGGTAATGTCTTGGGCTTGTGTGGCGGCTGTGCTTTCCGAACTGGTAAAGACCTTTTCCGTAATCCAGCTTGTACCCTCTGCAGACGGCGCCAAATCCTACGTGTTTTTGGATACCACCAACCTTCCTTTGCACCTTTGCTCGATCCAGATCATATTTATATTTTATTCCCGCTTTGCAAAGGACGGTAAGTTGAAAGAAATATTACACGCTTTTATGTATCCTACCTGCACTATCGGCGCGTTTATAGCGGTATTATTGCCTTCCATCTTTAGCGGAGGAGTTACTTTTTCCGAAGCGTTTTTAAGCGGACATCCCTACGAATATTTCCTTTACCACTCCGTGCTGGTAATTCTGGGCTTGCACATTTACTATACGCATAAAGATGCTCTGCGTCCCAAGCATTATTTCACCACTATGGGTGCTTTGGGTGCCTTGGCGTTTGTTTCTCTTTATTTAAACTCTATGTTTGCAGACCCGGTATACGAAAACGGCACACTTGTAAGTGTTGAAAACACAAACAATTTCTTCTTTACATACAGATTCGTTATAGATTTGGGCTTTACGGAGATATGGCATTGGTATATATACCTTGCCGCAATTTTCGCATTAGCTTGCCTGCTTGTGGCATTGTTCTATATCCCTGTGTTCGTAAGATACTTTAAAGCAAAAAAAACAAAGTAATTAAGGATATTTTTAGATATGCAAAAGAAAAAGCTTTCACCGGCGGTGTGGCTTTGCGCACTGCTGTCCCTTTTGTATTTCACCAGTTATATCACCCGTCTTAATTTTTCTGCTTCTATTGCGGAAATGGTGAGTGTAGGTGTTTTTACCAAAAATCAAGGCGGGGTTATCGGTACCGCGTTGTTTTTTACATACGGATTCGGACAGATTATCAGTGGTATTTTAAGTGATAAATTCGACCCCGGTAAAATAGTCGCTGTAGGCTTGGTGCTTACAGCAGTGTGCAATATGCTTTTTGCCTTTTCAAACAGCGTTGTTGTTATGGCAGTGCTGTGGGGCATTAACGGCTTTGCTCAGGCACTTTTCTGGCCCCCTATCGTTCGTATACTTTCTTATTATTTCGACGATTCGGGCTACGCAAAGGGAAATCTGGCAGTGTCCTACGCATGTCACGGCGCAACAATACTTATATATCTTATCGTTCCCTTCGGAATAAAGGTGGCGGATTGGCGTTTTTCCTTTTTCTTCGGTGCATTGTTTGCCGCCGCCGTGCTTATCGTGTGGTGCGCAGGGTACTGGCGCTTGGTTTCTGGAATGGATAAAGCGGTCGAACGGGAAAGCAAGGTATCACCTTCGGCGCCCTCGCCTCTTTTCAAAACCCTCGCCGCATCCGGCGTGCTGCTCATCCTCGTTGCAATCGCCTTGCAGGGTTACCTTAAGGACGGTATCCAGTCCTGGCTTCCCACATTCTTTACCGAAGTGTTTGAAATGGATTCCTCCCGTGCCATACTTATGAATATGGTGGTGCCTGTTTCCAGTATTATCTTTGTTTCATTGGCAACGGTGTTGTTCAGAAAGGTGTTCAAAAACGAGGTGGCGGAATCCATATTTTTGTTTTCCATAACAACGGCGCTGTCGCTGTTGGTTTCCGTGTTCTATACAAAATCTCCCGCTGTTACCTTGGTGCTGTCTGCACTCATAATCGGTTGTGCACACGGCATAAATACAATGCTTATCAGCTTTTTGCCCCGCAGGTTTGAGCGTATCGGAAAAGCCGCAACCGTAGGCGGAATATGCAACGCCTCCGTGTATGTGGGAAGCGCCGCTTCGTCATACGGCATTGCGCTTATCGCCACCAATGTAGGCTGGGCTGCCACTCTAATTTCTTGGGGAATAATAGCTTTTGCAGGTATTGTAGTGTGTATCATCGCACTTCCCCGTTGGAAAAAGTATATCAAAACCTGAATTAAAATAACAATTTTGTATTGACAAAACGCACTTATTGTGATATTCTTATGAAGTCGGTTTTGCCGATACAAACGTGGTCCGGTAGTTCAGTTGGTTAGAACGCCAGCCTGTCACGCTGGAGGTCGTGGGTTCGAGCCCCATCCGGATCGCCATGTTTATAGGGGTATAGCTCAGTTGGTAGAGTCGCGGTCTCCAAAACCGTTGGTCGTGGGTTCAAGTCCTACTGCCCCTGCCACGCAGAAAACCCGCATGAATCCTTGATTCTTGCGGGTTTTTGCTTTTTCATTTTTCGCGATCCACGGTCCGCTAAATCCCACTCTGATGCTCAAATCGGGCATCATTATCCCATCTGTTCCGTTCTGTTCGCAACCTTTCCGTTTACTACATCATCAAATGAGCATCAATTAATAAAGAAAAGCCGCCGAGAAATCCTCGGCGGTATTCCTTTGTCCATTTCAACTCTTGTTAGAAAAATTCTCTCCAAACGAGTTATTGTTTTTCTATATAAATGCGCTATAATAGCATTAGGATAAGCGCTAATCCAGAAATTATTTGGAGGAATTATAATGATTAAACTTGGAGAAAAAATCAAATCCTTAAGAAAAGAGAAAAATATATCTCAAGAAATATTCGCAAATTATCTTGGCGTTTCTTTTCAAGCTGTTTCAAAATGGGAAAATGGAAACACTATGCCTGATGTAACATTGATTCCTGCGATTGCTTCTTTCTTCGGTGTTTCCACCGACGAGCTTTTTGACTTTAATCTTTACGAGGTCGAGAAAAATGTTGAAACTATTGTTGACGAATACAGCAAGCATTGGGATACCGACAAGGCAAAGGCAGAGCAGGTTATACGCGACGGATTGAAAAAGTATCCGGGCAATGATATTCTTTTGAATTGCTTGATAGGTGTTATATCTGAATTGGGCAAAAATGACGAAGTTATCACAATAGGCAAAGCACTTGTTGAAAGCACAAAATATGACGACGTGCGTTTTGATGCTTATCGTATTATGGCAGAAGCATACAAGGCAATAGGTGAATATCAATTATCAAAAGACGCTATTGAACATATTCCTGAAATATATTTTTCAAAGCTTGGTGTGGCTGCACATCTTCTTGACGGCGAAGAAATGTACGAAGCTGCGCAAAAACAAAAAAATATTTCTGCCGATGACTTGATAGATATGTTAATCATAATCGGAAAGCACTTGAAAGAAAACGGCGAAATAGAAAAAGCCAATACTCAACTGAAAATCGCTCAAAAGATAATCGATGCTTTCGAAGAAGATTTTGTTGAAACAAAATACTTCAAATCAACGATTTACGAAAGCACAATCGAACAACGTAAAGAAATCGAACAACTGTTAAACTAATAATTCAAAGCTCCACTTTTTCGTGGAGCTTTCTCTTTGTCTATTGCGAACCAACTATTGAACATCACAGCGAAAACGCATCGGTAAGTCCGTTTAGTCGGGTGGTGTCCTTTTTTACATAGTACATCTCGGTTATCTGCGAGGTGCTATGCCCAAGGATGTCCGCAACCTGCTTTGGTGTGAGCGAGAGGATCGTGCCGTCGGGCTGTTTAACGCCGTTTACAAGGTTGGTTGCGAAGGTATGGCGTAGTGAGTGGAGCCCTCTGTGTTCAACGCCTGCGCCGTCTAACAGGCGGTAATAACGCCGCCTGAATCGCTCGGGCTTGAGAAAGTTTCCATTGATGTCAGGGATAAGAGGGAAGTCCTCGCCCAAGTATATTTCCTCTCGCATCTCCTTTATCGCTTGTATGGCGGTATCGTTTAAGGGTACATCTCGCTTGCTCGATGCGGACTTCAATTTTCCAACTACCATTTCAGTCTTCGGTCCGACCTGCTCGTAACCGTCGCGCACATTCCTCTGCTTAACACCACGTTGAACGTGCAACACACGGTTCTCCAAATCAATGTCGCTGTTCAGCAACCCAAGCACCTCGCCGGTTCTCAACCCCGTGTTAAGCATAAGGAATATCGCACCTGCTTGCTTGTATAACTTCTTGCCGGTGGCGTACTGCTTTGACGCTTCCTCTTTCAATTTCGCTATTTCCTCGGGTGTGAAGATTGTAACCGTTTCGTTTGTGGGTAGGTTTTCTTTGCCTTGCGCCGCCATAAAGTTCGCCTTTTTAATCATCGGTGCGCTTTGCATCGGGTTCTTTTGAATCAGCTCCTGCTGTATCAGGTATCGGAAGTATTCGTTGAGGATAACGTACACCTTTTTCACCGTGGTGTAGGCATATCCCTCGTTCATCCAATGGTTCAGCAGATTTTTAATGTCCGCCGACTTAATGTTGCCCACCACCTTGTTCCCGAGTATCGTATATATTTGGTTCTTTGCGGTGCATTCGAGTCGGTCGTAGGTTGTCCTCTCAACCGAGGGGAACTTGAACACCTGCAACCAGTTCTGCATACTGTCGCGTAAGGTCTTTTTGCTCTCGTCGCTTGCTTCGACCATCTTGTCGAACTCGGCGATGTATTCGGTCATCTTCTTGTTGACCTCTTGCTTGGTTGTACCCGAGAAGCTCTTACGCTTTCGTTCACCGCTTTCGTCCATATACCAAACAACACCGCACCATCGCCCGTCCGTGCGCTTGAACGCATTACCGTTGGTTAGTAATTTCTTTTGCATTGATTTTCAACTCCTTTCGTTAGCTACATACAATACCACAAAGGTTTTATAATATCCAGCTATTTTCATATATTTTTTCTCACATTCTCATCACGGGGCCACCGCGCTTCTTTTGAGCTATCTCTCGGCGTAGCTTTGAATCAACAGCGTCATAACGAACCGTTTGCTTGTCTGTTTCTTCCTCGATGATGTCACTGACGTATGCAAATAGCCAAAGGCATTGGCAAAGTATCTGCGCATCACCGCCGTCCTCAATGGCTTGTAACGCTTTCTTTGCACTCGAGTATCCGTCGCTCGCCGCAGTTCTTAAAAGCTCAACACCGCGCTCACGTTCGCCCGGCGAGTAATAGTAAAGCAACCCTACCTGTGTCATATTCCAAAGGTCAAGCCTTGCGGAAGCATCTAACCATTTAAGCGCTTCCTCTTTCTTTCCCTCGTCAAGTAATACCTTGCCCAGCAGATACATACTTTGTGGATTGTTCTTGCTTGCGGAGGAGAGAAGATACTCTTTCGCTTTGTCGGGATTCTTTGCGAGCAGCTCTTTTCCGAGAATATATTCCGCCGCAGAGTTACCCATATCCGCTGCTTTGTAGAGATAATGCTTTGCAGAGGTTTTATATTCCGGCTCGATAATTTTGTCACGGTAGCATTTGTATAACAGAAACGCTGCGTGATGATTGCCAAGCTCTACCGCTTCTTTCAGATAGTGTTCCGCTTCTTCGGGATCGTTTTCTTTAATGCGATTCTTACCAATCAGATAGTAACGATAGGCAACGTCATCTTCCTGTTCTTCATCGTTTAAGATCTCGACATCATTAGGCAACGTGAAGCCTGACGCCGCTTTCACCACAGCGTTTCGTATGGGCTTGAAGACCTCGTTCTCCCATAGCGGAACCTTTTCGGGAAGCTTGTCCGTGTAGGTGGAATGCACCTCGCAAAGAGATTTGTACCAGAGATCATAAAGCTCGGATACGTTTTTGTCTTGAGCAATCAGTTTCACGATGTCGTTTACAAGCTCTTTGCTTTTCTTGTCCAGATAACCGTATTGTTTTTTACCCTTTTGCTGTTCCAAGCGCTTTGCGAGCAGAGTGAACTTCATTTCAAGCTCCGGACAATTCAATTCTCCGTGCTTGATCTTTTCAGCCATCTCTTCCATTCTCTCGCGGTATTCTCTTCGCAGGTCATCGCGGTATTTTGTTTGCTCTTTGTATATGCACATAAGATCCTGACGGAAGATATCCTCGGCAAGAACTTTTTTGATGTTTCTTATCCCATCCTTTGACAGATGCGGCTCGTTAGGGTTGTCCGACCATACCAGCACGTGTACGTGAGGATGGTCTTCTTTGTCGTGGTATGCACCGTACCAACGAAGATTTTCGGGAGAGATGTGCATCTCTTTTGCAATATCGTTTCGCCTTGAGCGAAGAAGATTCATCCAAGACAACGCATTGTTGTATCCCAACCTTTCGCTGTCTTCACGCTTCAGAGATATAATGAATCCCCATACGTTACCGTTGTGGTTATCTATCTCATCTGTGATCCTCGACATGACGATCGGCATACCCTCGTCAGAGAAGAGACCGCAGGAGCCTCTTCTCTCACCGACGTAGCTTGCCATTCCGCTTCGCAGAAGTTCAACGCCTTCTCGCGTAGCTATATACGTTGCGTATCCGCCGCGCGTGTTTCCGCTTGGTGTTTTGGATTTGGGTGAATAGTACGGCGCTTTTAATATTAACCTTGCCATTACTTTTCACCGCGCAGAATATCTTTTGCCGTTAACGTTCCGTTGGTTTCCTTCACCTCACGTAGAGATTGAATGCGGAAGTCTCCTAATACTCCTTCGTCATATTCGTAGGTGTTGCCGACGATATGCGCAAGGAAGTTTTGATCGACAGCCAATTTAAAGAGCAACCTTGCGAGTCGTTCTTCGCTGTCCCGTACCTTTGCGCCTATAACAGATTCCAGCGCGGGGGTCATAAACTTCTGCGTAGCAGGTGAGTCAAGCCATTCGGTATAGAAGGTGATTGCATCGCGGATGAATTCGTTTTTGGATTTCAATCCCATTCTTTCGGCACGTCTTTCGCAATCTTCCCATACGGAAGGGGCAAGACGTATGCTGTTTGCCTTTAGGTTTTCTTGTTTTTGTTTTTTCATTTTGTACCTCCTATTTGAGTTTCATATTTTTGCGTAAAAATGCCGTAAAGTTCCTCTTTTGAGCTGCTTTACGGTATCCTTTTCGTAATATTGAGTTTTTCGTTTATTTTGGGAATACCCTTGATTTTACGGGATATTTCTCCCCGACCGGCGTTGCCGGCTCGGTGTAAGAGTATCCTCTTTATCCTGCTTAAAAATATTCTTCACGAATCTTTTGTGTTTTGGAGCACGCTTTCGACCTCTTGCTTTCTACTTTCCATCATTGCAAGCGTCATCTGCCTTTCAAACTGTCTGTCCATTACCTGCTGTATAGGCAGAATGGTGTAGAGAAGTGTACCGTTTCTCGTTTCACCGCTTTTGGTGATGATCTGCGTGTGCTCGGTAGTGATAAGCCCTTTTTGTGTTAAGCCCTGCACGTATTTGCGCACGCTGTTTACGCTCTTACCGATAGCGCGGCCGATAGTCGTGTAGCTGGGATGACATTGATAGGTTCTTCTGTCTTCGCATCGAAGCAGAAACGCATATACCAATATCTCACCGTCAGTCAGATCGATATCGAACACCGCGTTGGGAATAGGAAAATAGTTTTGCTGTTTTAACTTTTGCATTTCAGTACTTAGCATCTTGTACCTCCTTTCGTATTTTTGTTCAGCCATTCGATCAGCTTATCCTTTTGCACAAGCTTACGCTTCCCGATATGCGTAACGGGGAAGTCGGGTTCACTCATTAGCTCGTAGCAAGACGACTGCGAGATGCCCAACAGATTTGCAACCTGCTTTGCGTTCAGAAAGCAAGGAAGCTCATCGAAGGATCTGTAGATAGATTCTTTCATTTGTTTTCTCCTTTCTTGATAAATAAATTACCCCAAGAAGCCTTGTGGCTTCTCGGGGACCCCAATAAAAAAGGCACCGAGAAGTTTTCTCGGTACCTGATTCTGTTTGACGTTATTTCATTGTTTCAAAATCATAGATGATATGACGGTGTCCGTATATGGATTCGGTAACGAACATATTCCCGTCGTCATCGTTTTCGTATAACATCAGCTCGGAGAAGATATGCGTGTCCATACCTTTTACCTTGTTCAGCAGACGTTTGTTTTTTTCATATAGCAATACAGCAAACAGAAAACTCTTTGCGCTTCCGATATCGTACTTTTCTTTCTTGTCGTTGTCGATCTCTTTTAGGATCATATGCAAGACGTGGTCGTTTGCAATATGCTTGGACGCAACTTCAAGACAATGAGCAAACAGCTCATCCGCTTTTTCCTTACGGTACTGCTTTTCATCGTTTTTCTTCATCCCGATCTGCAGATGCTGTATCTGAGAATACGCATCCTTTACGGTTTGAATAATCTTTTGCTTCCTATGCGTGTCGTTGGCATCATTGTCGGTAATGTCAAGATCAAACAAATCCATAAGCGTTACCGTTTGTGTTTTCACGCTTCTGTTGTTACAGCTTTCTACTGCATCGAAGATAAAAGACATCGGCGTGTTCATAGATACGTCGTCATCTCTTGCGGAAACGTTTCCCTCAGTAATGTGCTTGAAGAAGCGAGGGAGCTTTCCGCTGTGGGATTCTTTGTAGTCTGTTTTGTATTTACCAAGGCCGGTTAATACCTTGTTGGTATCTACACTGTACATCCGCTTCGCTTTGTCTATCTCCATACCGGATAACACAGCAAGCTTGCAGATGTCAAGGTATATGGGCATCAGTTCTTCAACGAACTTTCCTTTTGAAAGCTCGTGCCAGAAGATGCTGTTGAGAAACTGAGAGAGGTTGACGATATCTCCGATCTTGTTTTCGGAGATGATGCAATCTAACTTTGCAAGATCCTCCGGAGAGGAGGTATACGCCGTCTTTTGCGAAGGCTTTACGTTACATACGGGAACACCAAGCTTGTCGTATTCAAGCGCCGTTGCCGCAATCAGCCATTCGTTGTTTGTGATCAGCATGGTATCCGAATCGTAATCGCAACCGTTAAGACGGTGTTGAAGATTACTGTTGATTGCGTTTACACAAACAATGTTGGGCGTAAGATTAAAGCAAGCATCGATGTTCTCGGAATGCACGTTCTCTGCAAGGAAGAGGTTTCCCATCGTGATATGCGGACTTCGAGCACACAGCAATCTTTCGCCGGGTTCAAACCGTGTGGTGTAGATCTCGCCGTCGTATAGCTCG
>JAFOBR010000020.1 GCA_017381715.1 Clostridia bacterium | reverse complement strand
GTAGCGGAAAGGTTAGTATCGATCCAGTAACTGCCGACTTCGGTAACCATATCGATCAACTGAAGATCGTAAACCAAAGAAAGTCTGTTAACAAGAGATGCGTCTTCACCAAATGTCCATCTGAACATTTCGGTAGTAGTGCCATTGCCGTAATCATAATCCAACCAGAAGGTTGCTTCATCATTACCGGGCTTGGTAAAGGAATAAGAAGCGGAAATAATCTTGCCGTCTTCATCCTTTTCGAAAGAGGTCATTTCGGTTACGTAAGTATATTCGCCAACGTAAAGAGTAATTCTTTCTGCATCGTTAATAAACTCAAAGTTACCGATGAGGGGATCGTAACCAATGTAGTCTTCTACATAAGAGCCTGTAGCGCAGCTGTAAAGGATCTGCTTTTTAATAGGATCAAAGAATGCCTTGTCTTTAGCAGTAGAGTTGTTAACAGCTTCAAGACCACGGCCTGCATTGCGAGCCAGCATATTCATAAAGCTGTGACCGATATACTGTTGAGTCCAAGTTACATTATGGCCGTATACCGCGCCGTCAGGGTTTACAGTGCCATCTGCATAAACACCATTGGTATATGCAGGCTTCATCTGATTGTAAATGGGATAGAAGTTGATGCCCGCGCCAGTAATCTCGTCATCAATGAAGTTACTTGCTTCCCACATTGCGCGCTCATAAGAGATTGCATGCTTTGCGGAATCGAGAACTGTATCATATGTGGTGTTAAGACTACCAACCTTCACTCCGTAAGCAGATTCTTTGAATGCATCGGATGCGGTATAGATGTACATACCATAGGACTTATACAGGCCGTTTTTATTATTATGACTCGCGTCACTTTTCAAATTAGCCATATACCAATCAAAGTAGGTATAGGAATAATCCGTAGTATCGCTGATTTTGTAAAGACCCTTATCGCCATTTGCCACATCGGCTGCTGCCCACTTTTCAATTTCTGCCCAGTAAGCATCCCAGTCTCTGTAGTCATTATAGGTAGTAAATGCTTTAGGAATAGGATAGTTATTGGGGTTGTAGTTGCGCGCCTGCATCCAAGCCTTGAAGCCAAAGAACAGCTTGTTATAATCCTTAGAATTATCAATGGCTACGGGAACAGTGGAGAAGATCTCATTGTTCTCGCCAACATTAAAGTTGTAAGTATGGCCGGAGGATACGAGAACCAAGTGCTGACGCTCGGGATGGTCAGCCAGGTCGGAAGCAGCAAACATGTTCTTTGCGATCTGCAAAGCGTTTTCCATGTTTTCGCCGCCGTATCTACCGCTTGCATCCTCGATCGCCTGGACCAAGTCATTGCGGAAGTTTGCTTCCAAATCCTCAAGAGTCTTATATGTAGTAAGCTCCATAACAGGCTTATCGTCATAAGAGAAAGGAACGAATCCAAAACTTACAGGAACACCTGCGCCCACGATTTCCACAAAGGTAGAATAAAGGCTGGTGATCATAAGGTCTTTTTCAACTTCATTTTTCTCAAGGTAAGCACCGGCTACATAAATAATGTCAACACCAAGATCCTGAGAATCGCCGGGAACCTGCAGAGTTACGGTGGTCTGGAAGCTCTTGTTAACAGGAGTTGCGAACTTATCTACGGGAACCAGGGTCTTAGCGTTAAGAACAACCTGAGATTCTGCGTATACGTCGGTTTCGCCGGAAGCGATACCTACCAAGCACTGAGACACGTCACGTCCGCCTTCGGGCTCATAGAAGTATACGTCCTGAGGCATAATCTGTGTTCCGGAAACAACAGCTTTGATTGTCTGGCCTGCCTTAGCACTGATATTTATATCATAAGAAGTAATTTCTCTATAAACAGGTCTGCTTGTAGCAAGAACGCCGTCAACGTAGATATCGAGCTTGATATTATCGTTTTCGCTGCTTCCGCCGTTGTTAAGATTAACACGAACAGTCGCAAGGTATTCGCCGTTCATAGTGTTGGAGTTTGCGCCAACAATTTCGAGATCGGTAATGATGACTTGATTCTTTTCTGCATATACGGTTTCAAGATTCATCAGATAATCGATAACCGCATTCACACGGGCGCCGACATCGGCAAGCTCTTTTCTGTTTGCAGTAGAGCCATAAGCGTTGCCCAACGTCTCGATCACAGATTTAACCTCGGGATTAAGCTCTGCGGTATAATCGTGCATAGGTATGCCGTATTTGGGTGTTGCAGTTACGTTATAAGACATCTTGTACTCGTACGCAGCACCGTTTGCGAAATTCCAAACAGCGCCTTGTACAGCAGAAAGTATTTCTGCACGGTCAAGATTTTCTGCACCCTCAACGCCTGCCTTGATCAAATTAGCCTTCATTTGTTCAAGAGAAACGTAAGGATAAGAGTTGGTGAGAATTGCACGGATATGAGCGGCGGAATCAGAATCATAGTATGCGCTGTCTTCCAAATTAAGACGCTTATAATAGATACCGTCATCAAGTCCGGTTTCTGCATCACAGCAATACAGAACTTCATAATTGCTGGCACCGAAAGAATATCTTCCGTCAGGTGACCAAGTGTAATCCTTGCTTGCATCTGCCAGAACGAACAGCTGAGGAATATCCACTTTGCTGCCACTGACAAGCGCATGATTACTGAATTCGTACGAATGCGCGGGAGAACGATAAACGGATACAAAAGTATATCCATTTTTACCCGCGGTAATTTCTGCAGTTACTTCATCACCGCGCCATATGGTCTCGGGCTTATTGCCATCAGCTTCCACAGCTCTTGCAACAAGAACTACGGACACGTTGCTCAAGCACATGCAAAGTACCAGTAGCCACGCCAGTGAAGATTTAAATATTTTCTTCATTTTGTATTCTCCTTTGAAAATCAAAATACTTAAAATTAATGCACCGGATGTCAGTGCGTTTCTTATCGTACCCCAACTATACACCGTTCGGGTTACGTAAACAGTTATATTTTAAAAATATTTTTAAAAAATAAAACTTTTTTTGTCATTTTTTGGTAGAAATAGCGCTATCCATCAAAAACAACAGTTCCAACGCACTGCGGAAGTTTTCGTCTGATTTTCCTTCATGCCAATAAACAGACCCTTGCCAGCTGGCATTCTGACGGAAAAGCAAACGCATAGAGAATGTGGCAAGCTTGCCTTCTTTAACGTTTTCTTCCGTATTTGTAGACATAACTTCTATACCGGGTCGAAACATACGCTTTACCGAAAAAGCTTGAGGATAGTTCGTTTCGTCAAATATTTTCTCCATATTCTGGAAAAAATCGATTACACCTAAAAACTCAATCCCTTTTTCAAGATATGCATTATATAATCTGCCTTGCAGGATTTTGTTTTCGTATGAATCGATACAGATCAATGTTGTCCGGAATGAATTCTCACAGCTCAAAGTCACAATATATCACACTCCTTTTTTACACGCTAATTATATTTAGCGCGAGTCACATTATGAGTTACATATTTGATCATTTTTATTTTTATTTTAAAAAAAATTTACTTTACGCAATTCAAATGGTAAACACAAGCAATGTGCTTTGCGGTTCACAAAAACAAAAGCAGTCGCTTGAAACGGCGACTGCTAAGATCAATATAACGTTATGATTTTTATTCTGTTATTGCAATGCTACGTCAGTTTGCTCTAGTCCCGCAGTTTCGTCCACGGGGAGGGCGAAAACTATGCCCTGTGCTTGAGTGGAGGTGCCGATGGCGTTATACAGCCCCTTCAAGATAGCATCAGTTTGCAAAGCGCTTGCGAGGATCATAACCACCTCTTTTTCCGGTTGGATGGAGATATTGAAAAACTTTTCCGCTTCCTTGGAAATGGTTCCTCTGCCGTGTAAAATGGTACCTCCCCTTGCGCCGCAGGCTTTAGCCGCCTCCATTGCTTCTTCCGAAAAGCCATTATTTACTATCGCCAATATACATTTATATCCACTACTCATTATTTCTTCTCTCCTTCTTTTATAGTTCGATCGTTGCTCAAAAGCTGGTACATCGATACTCCTATAATGCTATCCAAAGAAACGGTATATGCGATACCCTTGCCGTTTTTGACCTTATGGAATTTTTCCTCCAGAGTGTCAAGAGCATCTTTCACCCTATCTTCTCTTATATAAGAAATAATAACGGATTTATCCGATTCGATAAGTCCCAAAAGCGCCAGCATCTGGGTGTTTGCCGTGCCTTTTCCGTACATGACCATCTGGACGTTAACTTCGAACTGCTCTAAAAGGTCTACGTAAAACAAGGTTTTGCTTCTGTCTACCACGGTGATCAAAAGCTTTAATTTGCGCACGTTGGAAACCTGATTTTTTACGGAAGCGGGTTTATATTCTTTTTCCCCTGCTATTCTTTTTATTACTCTTACGGGCATACCTACCTCCTATAAAAAACGGATGATCTGGTCGTCATCTTCATCCAGAATACGTTTCATCGCCAATTTTTCACTTACACGCTTTTTGGAAATGGCGGTAAAGCCCAAAAGCTGAATGGTTATTAAGGGTGTCATCGCAACCATAGCGACGATACCGAAAGCATCTGACAGAATATTACCGTTCATTGCCGAGCAGGCGCCGATAGCAAAAGGCAGAATGAAGGTGGACGTCAAAGGACCGGATGCTACTCCGCCCGAGTCAAAAGCGATGGCGGTATATATCTTTGGCACGAAGAAGGATAATCCCAAGGAAATGAGATAACCGGGCACCAGATAATACAGTATGGAAAATCCAAAAATAATTCGGATAACCGAAAGACATATGGAAAGTCCCACGCCAATGCTTAAAGCAAACATCATTGCGGTTTTGGAAACGGTTCCGTTGGTGATCTCTTCCACCTGCTTGTTAAGCACGTGCACCGCAGGCTCTGCCAGAACTACCACCAGACCAAGCACAAATCCCACCGCGGCAATTACCGCTGGAGATGATTTTGCAAGCTCTTCGCCCATTCTGAAGCCTATGGGCATAAATCCCACGTGAACCGATGTGAGAAAGATTATAAGCCCCACGTAAGTGATTGCGGCACCCACGGATATGTGGAAAAGCTTTTTCTTCGGAAGCTTTAAGAAAATAAAATTGATGATAAAGAAGAAAGCCACAACCAATCCCAAAGCCACGGTTACGTCTTTTGTGGTCTTGAGAAGGGTGTGCAATACCGTTTCCCATATATTTTCCGCAAACATATAGTCTTCTACGCCGGGTGCGGAAATATCACCGCCGTTTACAATACTTAAAAGAAGCACCGCAAGGATAGGCCCAACGGAGCACATTGCCACCAAGCCGAAGCTGTTTTCGCTGGCGTTTCTGCCGCCGATAGTTGCGGCAATACCGACTCCCAGTGCCATTATAAAGGGAACGGTTATAGGACCCGTGGTTACACCGCCGGAATCAAAGGACAAGGGCAGCAGCATATATTTTTCAGGGTCGGTTGCCACAAGCATCAAAGCTACGGCGAACAGCGCCATATAAAAATATATAAGTATACTTGCCAAGTCTTTTTTAAGTGCAATTTTGAGTATGGACAACACCAAGAACAGACCTACACCCAAACCGACAAAAAGTATTATGTATTTACTGCCCACCTGATCCGCAAGCACGGTAAGGTCCGGCTCTGCTACGGTGATAAGCACGCCCAAAGCAAAGCAAACGGTGAGTAGCAGCTTTAAATTTTTGGATTTGGTAAGTCCCGAGCCCACGTGCTCGCCCATAGGAGTCATAGCAATGTCCGCACCCAAGGTAAAAAAGCCTATACCCAAAATCAAAAACAAGGCGGATACCCCGAAAATGAGCATTTCTCCCCCACCCACGTTTATAAGGGGTGTAAAATTCAGAATAACCACTATGAGCGTTACCGGCAGCACCGAAATCAACGCTTCTTTTATTTTACTGAATAATAATCGCTTCATCTTCCACCAATTTCGTTTTGCAAAAGCAAAAAATATTTCCTATTTACTATAACATATAAATATGAAGTTTTCTACCTGTTTAGGCGTAAAAATACAAGTTTTTTTAAAAGAAAGGCACAGAAAAAATAACGTCTTTCCGGATCGAATACAGGTATTATCGCCAATACTTTTCCCGTACTTTTGTTTAATCGCTTGACTTCTGTCGGAAAAAGGTATATAATTGGCCTACATGGAGGAAGATGAAAATGTATATAAGTATGTTTAATTTCTGGTACTTCTTCTGGCTGATTCTTGCCGCAGGCGCCACCGCAGGATTATATTTTCTGCTGAGAAACCGCAGTGTGAAATTGCAAAAAACCGTACTGTTTGCATTACTCGTTGTTGGCTTTTTGCTCCATTTCCTGAAAGTATATATCCCGCCATACAGCATAGATGAAGCGAGAATGCTGCGTGACAGCTGGTTTGTAAACATCTGCGCCGCTAATATCGCGCTGTTCCCCTTTATGTTCTTTTCCAAAAATGAGAAGATAAAGGACTATATGTTTTACATCGGCGTATTAAGCGGTCTTATTGCTTTGTTCTACCCTCAGGAGCCTATGGCAAAGGTAGACCAGCTTGCGGAACAGCTGGATATAGTACGCTTTTATTACCACCACTGGATGGTAATGGCAGTTCCCCTTCTTTCGGTACTGTTCAAGCACCACAAGCTCTCTTACAAGCGCGTATTTTCCGCGCCCGTGGGACTGCTTCTGTTAATGCTGTTTATTATGCTTAATCAATTGTTCCAGGCGGAATTGGGATTTGTGCCTTTACATTCCGAAAATAATTTCCTCGGAATAGGCTACAAAAACACCTCATACATATGGGGCCCGGGAGTGAACGATGCGATCGGAAGCTTTTTCGCCATATTCACACCGGAAATTTTCAAGACCGTGCCTGTGGGACAGTATGCGGGTCAGGAAAAATATTGGCCCTGGTTCTGGATAATCGTTCCCGTTTTCCTGCTTGTAACTCCCCTTTCCTTCCTTTTGTGTATGATTTTCGACGGGAAGAATTTTGTGAGCGATGTAAAAGCAAAAAAATGCATTATTGTTAAAAAACTCACGGCAAAAGCAAAATAAAGACACAAAAAGCCATCGAAAGATGGCTTTTTCTTATTTCTTTATTTTGAACGCACGCATGGCATTAAGCACTGCCAAAATCATTACTCCCACGTCCGCAAATATGGCAAACCACATATTGGACAATCCGAAGGCGGTCAAAGCAAGGCAGGCGAATTTTACCGCCAATGAAAATACAATGTTACCGTGGACTATTCCCACACATTTTCGGGATATTTTCACAGCGTTTACAAGCTGCAAAGGATCATCATCCATAAGCACCACGTCTGCGGCTTCTATAGCGGCATCCGACCCGATCCCACCCATAGCAACACCTACGTCTGCACGGGACAGCACAGGGGCATCGTTAATACCGTCCCCCACGAAAGCGAGAACGGATCTTTTTGATTTTTGCAAAAGATATTCTTCCACAGCCTCTACCTTTTGATGAGGCAAAAGTCCGCTTTGGAACTCGTCTGTGCCAACAGCTTGGGAAACTCTTTGGGCCTCGTTATAATTATCGCCCGTAAGCATTACCGTTTTTTTGATGCCTGCTTTCTTTAACAAGCCCATAGCTTTGGGAGAATTTTCCTTAACCGTATCCGAAACAAGCAGATATCCTGCGTAGCTTCCGTCAAGCGCCACGTGGACCGCATTACCTTCCCCAATATCCAAGGGGATTTCCACCCCCGATTCTGCCATAAGCTTTGAATTTCCCACAGACACGTTCACTCCGTCTACCTCAGCAGTAACGCCTCTTCCCGCCAATTCTTGAATATTGCAGACAGTATCTCTGTTTATATTCTTTCCGTAGGCTTTTTTAAGGCTTACGGCAATGGGATGGGATGAAGCACACTCCGCACAGGCGGCAAAGTGCAAAAGCTCGTCTTCCGACACTCCCAAGGGCACGGCTGATACAACCGAAAACTCACCTTTGGTTAAAGTTCCCGTTTTATCGAAAACCATATATTCGGTTTTTGATAGGGCTTCAAGATAATTTGAGCCTTTTATGAGTATACCGTTTTTACTTGCACATCCCAACCCTGCGAAAAAGCTTAAAGGAACGCTTATTACCAAAGCGCAAGGACAGCTTACCACCAAAAAGGTTAAAGCACGGTACAGCCATATATCGAAGCCCGCAGGCAAACTTAACAGCATATTTACCAGAGGCGGAACAAGCGCCAGCACCGCCGCGCAACCGCACACGATAGGCGTATATATTCTTGCAAAACGGGATATAAAGGCTTCGAAACGGGATTTTTTCGAGGAAGCGGAAGATACCAGCTCCAGTATTTTGCAAACCGTGGATTCTTCGTAAGGCTTGGTAACACGCACCTCCAAAGCCCCGGTCATATTAACACAGCCGCTTATGACCTCGTCCCCCTCACCTACATCACGAGGGAGGCTTTCCCCCGTAAGAGCACTTGTATTGAGAGAGGACACGCCTTTTAAAACCACACCGTCCAAGGGTATCTTTTCACCGGGGTCAACAAGTATAATATCCCCCACCCTGACTTCTTGGGGGCTGACGGTAACAACGCCGTTTTCCGTCTTAAGGGTTGCACGGTCGGGGCGGATATCCATAAGTGCCGCAATACTTTTACGGCTTTTGCCCACGGCAAGACTTTGAAAAAGCTCGCCCGTGCAATAAAAAAGCATAACCGCCACCGCTTCAAGATAATCCCCGCTTTTTGTGTATATTGCCAAAGCAAAAGCGCCTAACGTGGCTATGGACATTAAAAAGCTTTCATCAAACACTCTGCCGTTTAAAATGCCCATTCCCGCTTTGCGGAGAATATCGAAGCCGATAACAAGATACACCCCGAAATAGCAGACAAAACGGTATATTCCGCTTATGGGCAAAAATAAAAGAAGTACCGTCAAAGCAAAGGTTATAAGTATGCGGCAAAGAAGTTTTTTTTGTTTTTTGTTCATAGCGTTAAAAATCTATTTCGCAATCCGGCTCGATGCGTCTGCAAGCTTTGAAAACCGCCTTCATTACCTTCTTTTCGTCTGCGCCGGAGGCAAATTCTATTTCCATTTTAAGCAGCATAAAGTTTACGTTTGCGGACAAAACGCCCTCTGTGTTTGCCGCCGCTTTTTCCATTAAATTGGCGCAGTTTGCGCAATCTACCTCTATATTATAGGTTTTTTTCATATATTTTATTTCCTTTTAAGATTTTATTCAATTAAACAGTTGCTTAATTGTTTCAAATGCAGTATAATGTAGAAAAAGCAATAATTCAACACCCTTTCAACATTTGCTTCCGAAAGGGCGAATACCTTTTCCAAAGAGGATAAAATATGGCAGAATTCAAGCTTCCCCACAACCACGGGGACAGTAAAAACGCAATTAAGATACACAGGGAGCTGAGCAATCTTTCCCGTTTTAACAATGCATCCGAGCTGTTTAAACAGCTTGGGGACACAACACGTCTGCGGGTATTCTGGCTTCTTTGCCACAGAGAAGAATGTGTAATAAATATTGCCGCACTTTTAAATATGACAAGCCCTGCGGTTTCCCACCATCTGCGTCCGTTAAAAGAGCTTAACCTTATAGAAAGCAGCCGAAACGGAAAAGAAGTATACTACCGTGCCGCAGACACGGCGGAAAGCAAACTGCTGCACGAAATTTTAGAGCAGGTAATGGAGGTTTCCTGCCCCCAAAATGGAGAAAGCGAAATAACCCACAAGGAAACGGTGCACCTCATACACGAATACCTTACAGAGCATCTTTCAGAACGGATAACCATTGAAGAGCTTTCAAAAAGGTTTCATATAAACACCACTACTCTTAAAAAGATATTCAAGGAGGTATACGGAGATTCCGTTGCCGCCCACATAAAAAAGCACCGCTTGGAAAAGGCGGCGAGGCTTTTAAAAGATACCCAAATAAGCATTTTTGCCGCAGCAAAAGAGGTGGGGTACGATAGCCAAAGCCGTTTTACTGCGGCATTTAAGCAGGAGTTCGGCGTGCTTCCCACAAATTACAGAAAGAAAAGCAAAGGGGAAAACCAACAATGAAAACCGATTTTTTTAAAAGCAAACGCAAAAAGAGAATATTTATATGGCTGACATCGCTGACAGCGGTTTTTGTACTGATAATCGCCGCCGTCGGAATATACGTAAACGATTATTATCCTGCGGATGCCGAGGCGATAAACGCTTTTACCCCATCCGTAACAGTACGCCAGATCGCCCTTACCGACGGCACAATAGTTTTTGAACCCGAAAACCCTGAAGCGGCGTTGATATTTTATCCCGGAGGAAAGGTGGAATACACCGCATACATACCGCTGATGCGCGCCTGCGCCGAAAGAAACATTATTTGTTTTCTTGTGAAAATGCCTTTTAATCTGGCGGTGCTGGATATAAATGCGGCAGACGGTATTCGTGAACAATACCCAAATATCGAAAATTGGTATATCGGCGGTCATTCCCTGGGCGGATCTATGGCGGCGTCTTATCTTGAAAACCACGCAAATAAATTTGACGGGCTGGTTCTGCTGGGCTCGTATTCCACCGCCGACCTATCTTCAACCGAGCTTAAGGTACTTTCCGTATACGGAAGCGAGGATAAGGTTATGAACAAGGAAAAATACAACGCAAACATAACCAACCTGCCCAAAAATTTTACGGAAACGGTGATAGACGGCGGCTGCCACGCATATTTCGGTGTGTACGGAAAGCAAAGCGGCGACGGAACGCCTACCATAACAGCCAAGGAGCAAATACTCCTTACCGCAGAAGAAATAGAGAAATTTGTAAAGTAAAATACAGGCGATATATAGACAATTCTGACGATATATTATATAATATTTATAACAAATTATAACATTAAAAAAGGAGAGAAAATATTATGAAATACGTTATCGGCGGCGGTGCATTCCCTTACGTTACCTGCGCACTTGAAAACGGCGAAAAAATGATAACCGAAAAGGGCTCTATGATATGGATGTCCCCCAATATGAAGATGGAAACCAGCGGCGGCGGAGTGGGAAAAATGTTTTCCAAGGCGTTTACCGGTGAAAGCATGTTCCATAATATCTATACTGCTCAGGGCGATGCGGAAATAACCTTCGGCTCCAGCTTCCCCGGCAAGATACTTGACGTTGCAATAACTCCCGAAAAGCCCTTGATCGCACAGAAAAACTGCTTCCTTGCATCCGAAAGCGGCGTACAGCTTTCTATACACTTTAATAAAAATCTGGGTGCGGGACTTTTCGGCGGCGAAGGATTTATTATGCAAAAGCTTTCAGG
>JAFOBR010000019.1 GCA_017381715.1 Clostridia bacterium | reverse complement strand
CCTTAAGAGATACCTTCTGGGGAAAATGGCTGTGGCAAAACCCCAAGATGTTTAAGGACCTTAAGGTGTTTATGGACGAGATCCACAAGACCGACACCAAGCTGTTTGTTCAGCTTACTGCGGGAATGGGACGTTCCTGGGCGATCACCGAGCTGGTTGCACCTTTACATAAAAACAAATTTACGAGAGCGCTTATAAAACCCATTATAGACACCAACCACGAGCTGGCGTCCCCCAGCAGACAGCCTTCCCGCTGGGCCCACGATATTGAGTGCCCCGAAATGACGGTGGAGCAGATACACGAAATTATTGAAGCCTTTGCAAAGACAGCAAAGCTGTGCAAGGATGCGGGTGTTGACGGCGTTGAGGTTCACGCAGTACACGAGGGATATCTGCTTGACCAGTTCGCAATAGAATTTTTTAACAAGCGTACCGATGATTACGGCGGATCCTTTGAAAACCGCTACCGTTTTGCCGCAGAAGTTGTAAAAGCCATAAAAGAGGCTTGCGGTGAGGATTTCCCCGTTTCGCTCCGTTATTCCGTAGAGTCCAAAATGAAGGGATTTTGCTACGGCGCAATGCCCGGCGAGGAATACACCGAGGTGGGCAGAAATATGGAAGAAAGCGAAAAAGCCGCAAAATATCTGCAGGATGCAGGCTACGATATGCTTAATGCGGACAACGGCACCTACGATAGCTGGTATTGGGCGCATCCCCCTATGTATATGCCCGAAAACTGCAACCTTGAAGACGTTGCCCACATAAAGAAGTTTGTGGACATTCCCGTGGTGTGCGCAGGCAGAATGGACCCCGAAACCGGCGCGCAGGCTGTTGCAGAAGGCAAAATAGACGCTATGGGCGTAGCAAGACAGTTCCTTACCGACCCTGAGTGGATAACCAAGCTGATAGAAGACAGAAAAGAAGAAATTAAACCTTGTATTTGCTGTCACGCAGGATGCTTTAACTTCTCTTCCTCCAAGGGACACGCAAACACCCAAGAGCTTACCGACACCATGGGTCTTGCCCGCTGTGCTTTGAACCCCGAAACCATGCAGAGCAAGAAATATTACGTTGCTCCCGCCAAAAAGAAAAAGAGAGTTGCCGTTATCGGCGGCGGTATCGGCGGTATGGAGGCGGCTATACTTTGCGCAAAGAGAGGCCACAAGGTAACTCTGTATGAAAAATCCGATAAGCTGGGCGGTGTATTTATTGCCGCGGCGGCACCTTCCTTTAAGGAAAAAGACAGAGCCCTTATCGAATGGTACAGACGTGAAATAACCGTTCATCCCATCGAAGTAAAGCTTAACACCGAAATTACCGATATAAAGAGCCTTGAAGCGGACGAAATTATAGTAGCTACCGGCGCAAAGGCAAAGCGTATTCCCATTCCCGGCGTTGAAAACGCCGTTGAAGCGGTGGATTATCTGCTGGGCAAAAAGGAAGTGGGCGAAAACGTGGTCATTATCGGCGGCGGACTTACGGGATGCGAGATCGCATACGATCTGTTCCTGCAGGGCAAAAAGCCCCGTATTGTGGAAATGCAGGACGATCTTATTACCACCCCCGGTATATGCCTTGCGAACACAAGCTATTTGCGTGATTGCTTTAAGACCAACAACGTGCCCGTATACCTTGAGACCGGCGTTGTTAAAATATCCGAAAACAGCGTAACAATAAAACACGGCGACGGAACCACCGAGGATATAGAAGCAGACAGCGTAATACTTTCCGTCGGATACAACCCCGCCCCCGTTGCTACCAAGGGCGTGCACGTGATCGGCGATGCCTGCAAGGTAGGAAACCTGCGCACCGTTATATGGCAGGCGTGGGATATAGCAATGAAACTGTAAGGAGTGTATAATATAATATGAAGCTTACCGAACAGCAACAGCAAATTCTTGACGGCGCACAGGGAGAAACCATGGCAAAGGTTATGAAGACCATGGTTATGTACGGCGAAGCCTTTGAGGCGGAGACAATGGTGCCCGTAACCTCAAAGCACAACCATCTGGTAACCTCTTTCGGACTTAAGGTTATGTCCCCCGTTTACGATCTTATGCAGCAGCTTATTGATGCGGGCGTGGAATCGGGACAGACCTTTTCCGTTGACCCCCGCCCCGTGGACAAAAACGTACCCGCAAACTTTTTGCAAAACCTTGTTTTTAATAAATTTATGTATACCAAGCAGGATTTTTACGAAGGTCAGCTTAGCAAGCTGGGACTTATGGATAAAAACGCATTCACCTGCACCTGCTATATGGACGAGGTGGGCAACAAGCCGGGCAAGGGCGATATACTTTCCTGGGCTGAATCCAGCGCGGTTGTATACGCAAATTCCGTCCTTGGCGCAAGATGCAACAGAAACTCCGGTATTATAGATATTATGGGCTCTATTGTGGGTTACGTCCCTTATTTCGGTCTGCTTACCGACGAGGGCAGAAAAGCTACGTGGATAGTTGAAATCAAAACCACCAAAAAGCCCGAAGCACAGCTGCTGGGCTCCGCTATCGGTATGAAGGTAATGGAAGACGTTCCCTTCGTAAAGGGTCTGGATAAATGGCTGGGAAGTGAACTTAATGATACGGCTTGCGCATATCTCAAGGATTTCGGCGCAGCTACCGCATCCAACGGTGCGGTGGGTCTGTACCATATAGAAAACCTTACTCCCGAAGCGGTTGAGCAGGGAGAAAGCCTTATAAAAGAGGGCGCAAAGGTTTACGTTATAGACGATGCGGAGCTGGAGCGGGTAAAGAAGGAATATCCCGTTATATGGAAAAATCCCGATGCGAAGCCTAAGCTTTGCTTTGTGGGATGCCCCCACCTTTCTCTTGAACAGTTAAAGGATTGGACAGTAAAAATAGAGGAAGGTTTAAAGCAGACGGGGAAAAAGAAGGTTGTTATTAACACCGTGTTTACCGCTTCCCCCGGCGTGCTGGAGGCGTTTGAAAAAACCGAATACGCCGCAAGGCTTAAAGCAACGGGCGTTATTACCTCTTATATATGCCCCCTTATGTATATGAACAACCCTCTATGCAAAAAGATGCCCGTTATCACCTCGTCCAATAAGCTGAGAACCTACACCAGCGCGAGATATTATACCGATGCTGAAATTTTAACAACCATTACGGGAGGTAAAAGCTGATGAAAGAATTTAAAGGCAGAGTTATTACTCCCGGTGAAGTAACGGCGGAGGCTGTCGTTACCACCGAAGGCTTCAACACCCTGGCTTCCCTTCAGATGGCGTTGCAGTTCGGGGATAAAGAAGTAAAATGCGGCGACCAGAGCAACAAACAGCTTTACGGAAAGCCTCTTTTGGGAAAAGCCCTTTGTCTGCCCCAGACTATCGGCTCCACCACCGGCGGATTGGTGCTGTACTGCGCTTGCTCTATGGGTAAAAGCCCCGCTTGTATGCTGTTTTCAAGCCATATAGATTCCCTTGCCGCCGCAGGCGCAGTGCTTGCAGACGTGTGGGTGGAGGGCACATCTATGCCCGTTATTGACTGCCTGGGCGATGAATTCCTGGATTACGTCAAGGACGGTATGAATATTACCGTAAAAGAAGACGGAACGGTAGTTGTTGAATAGTAAAAGTGAAGAATTAAGATATCATGTAAAATCCGCATTATGCGGATTTTACTTTTTTATTGCATTTTGGTTTAATTTGTATTAAAATATGTACTCGTATTAAAATATTTAAAAACGTGTTTTTCGGAGAAAGAGTATGAAAAACAGAAAGCGGATAAAAAGAAGAATTATAAACTTAATAATGCCTGCGGTGGTGTTCGGTTCCCTTACGGGTGTGATAACCGCATCGGTCGTAATGATATACAAGTTCTGCGCAGGAAAGATCATTCATTTTTCCGAAAGCGCATACGGATTTATGCGCACCCACCTTTGGGCAGTCATTCCCGCTTTGGCGGTAATTGCCGCGGCGGCGCTTGTTTACAAGGCGGTGCTTACCAAGCATCCCAACGTGCGTGGAGGAGGAATCCCCACCTCTATTGCCCTGATGCGGGGAATAATTTCCTTCCGCTGGGCGGTAAACCTCGTGTGGGTATTTATACTTTCCCTCATATCCTTCTTTATCGGCGTGCCTTTGGGCAACGAAGGTCCTTCGGTGCAGATGGGTACTGCCGTGGGAAACGGCGTGGTGGATCTTTTTGCAAAAAAGCAAAAAGCCTATTCCCGTTACGCAATGACGGGCGGCGCATGTGCGGGATTTTCCGTGGCTACCGGCGCACCTATTTCCGGTATGATGTTTGCGGTGGAGGAAGCACACCACAGAATTTCTCCGATGATAATAATGGTTTCTGCCATTTCCGTGCTTTCCGCAGCCCTTACCGCATCCGTGTTATCCCCTCTGCTGGGGGTAAACACAAGCCTTTTCGCCTTTGAAGAGGCGCTGAAGGTGCTTTCCCTTAAAGATATGTGGATCCCTCTTGGGGTTGGACTTGGATTGGGCGTGTTTGCGGCGGCGTTTCTGAAATCTTATGAATATATAAACCGTTTTTCCAAAAATCTGTTTGCAAAGGTGCCCTTTTATCTTCGGATATGTGTGATACTCGCTATCACTCTTGGCTTGGGTATACTTTCGTACGACCTTATATCCACGGGACACGAGCTTACCTTGGGTTTGTTTGAGTTTGATAAAAGCATACTTTTGCTGTTCGGAATACTGCTTGTGAGATGGTTTTTAACCCTTTTTGCAAACACAAACGGCATTACGGGCGGTATATTCCTTCCCATTATCGCATTGGGCGCAGTGGTTAGCAGTATTCTTGGAAATATCTGCGTGAAGCATTTGGGGCTTGGGCAGGAATATTACTCTGTAATACTTGCCCTGGGAATATGCGCCTGCATTTCCGGTATGATGAAAATGCCCCTTACCGCCGTATTTTTCGGGGTGGAAGCCCTTTCCTGCTACGAAAACATTATTCCCGTAATAATCGTTTCTGCGGCGGCGTATTCCATAACCGAGGTACTGGGACTCAGCTCTATTAACGACAGCGTTATCGAAGCCCGCAACGAAGAAACCTTCCAGAACAGCCGTCCCGTGGTAAAGGATACCCACGTGACCGTGGCGGAGGGCTCTTTTGCCGTGGGCAAGCAGGTGCGGGATATTTTCTGGCCCAATAATCTGTTTGTGCTTTCGGTAAACCACGGAGAAAAGGGCGGTTCCCGCGTGGACGAGCACGGCGAAAACCACATTCATCCGGGAGACATTCTCCACGTGCGGTACGCTTCGTCGGATGTGGAAGCGACGGAAAGTGAATTGTGGGCAATAGTGGGAGAACAAAACGATGAACGATGAACGATAAACGATGAACTTCGGAAGCTTTTTGCACGGCTGTGCAAAAAGCAACCATTAGTTCATAGTTCATAGTTTATAGTTCATAGTTTTTTTCGGGGTCCCCGCAAATGCGACCGGCATTTGTGGGGTGATTTTTACCGAGCGCAAAAATATAGTCAGCAGCTGTTGACAAACAGAACATCTTATGCTATAATAACTCGAATTGGATCTTTAAGCCGATACGAGAGATCGGCAAGGTGCTGTTAATAGGTGGTTTTGAGGGGCAAAGAGTATATCTGCGCCCGAAAAAGCTATGCAAAAAATAACCGTATCCTTGCCCTTCGGCAAGGATTTTTTGTTAATTTGCGAGGGATTTTTATGGAACTTAAAGCAAAGGTAATACCTTTTACACAAGAATACGCCATGAACGTACACCGCTTTTTTTCCGCGGTGGAGTATTCCCATTTTAACAATGAAAGATATATTGTTTTTCCCGGCTTTTGCGACGTGCACGTGCATTTTCGTGAGCCGGGTTTTTCGTACAAAGAAACTATAAAAACCGGCTCTCTTGCTGCGGCGCGCGGCGGTTACACCGCGGTATGCACAATGCCAAACCTTAACCCCGTGCCCGACAGCGCAGAAACGTTAAAGCAACAGCTTGATATAATAAAAGCCGATGCCTGCATTGATGTTTTCCCTTACGGCGCAATAACAAAGCGGGAAATGGGAAAAGAGCTTTCCGATATGGAGGATATGGCGCGGGACGTTATTGCCTTTTCCGATGACGGGCGCGGCGTACAGTCCGACGATATGATGCGGGCGGCAATGCTTAAAGCCAAATCCCTTGGAAAAATGATAGTTGCCCACTGCGAGGTAAACGACCTTCTGCAGGGCGGTTACATACACGGCGGTGAATACGCGGCTTCCCACGGACACAAGGGCATTTGCAGTGAAAGCGAATGGAAGCAGATAGAAAGAGATATTGCTCTGGTGCGGGAAACGGGGGTATCTTACCACGTATGCCACATATCCGCCAAGGAAAGCGTGGAATTAATACGCAAAGCCAAAGCCAAGGGGCTTGATATAACCTGCGAAACCGCCCCCCACTACCTTGTGCTTACGGATACAGACCTTAAAGAAGAAGGCAGATTTAAAATGAACCCGCCCTTGCGCAGCGAAGCGGACAGGCAAGCCCTTTTGGAGGGTATCTTGGACGGAACTATAGACTGTATCGCCACCGACCACGCCCCCCACAGCGAAGAAGAAAAGGCGCGCGGACTTGAAAAAAGCCCCTTTGGTATTACGGGAATAGAGCTTGCGTTCCCCATTCTTTACACCCATCTGGTGAAAACGGGAATTATAACCCTTGAAAAGCTTACCGAGCTTATATGTATAAACCCCCGAAAGCGGTTTGGTATTACTTCCGACACGGGCTTTACCCTGTGGGATACGGAAAAAGCGTTTACGGTTAAAAAAGAAGAGCTTGTTTCAATGGGAAAAGCTACTCCCTTTGAAGGCGAAACACTGTACGGCGAATGTGCGCTTACAGTAAAAGACGGAAAAATTGTGTATAAGATATAACGGAGGAAACAAAAATGGCAAAGAGAACAGACCTTAAAAAGATACTTATAATCGGCTCCGGCCCTATCGTTATCGGTCAGGCGGCGGAATTTGACTATGCAGGCACTCAGGCGTGTCTTGCGCTTAAAGAAGAAGGCTACGAGGTTGTACTGGTTAACTCCAACCCCGCAACCATTATGACAGATACCACCATTGCCGACAAGGTGTATATGGAACCCCTTACCCTTGAATACGTGGCAAAAATACTCCGTTACGAGCGTCCCGATGCTATTGTTCCCGGTATCGGCGGTCAGACCGGTCTTAACCTTGCAATGCAGCTTGAGAAAAAGGGCGTTCTTAAGGAATGCGGAGTTGAACTGCTCGGCACCAGCAGCGAAAGTATTGAGCGTGCAGAGGACAGAGAAATGTTCAAGGAGCTTTGCCAGTCTATAGGCGAGCCCGTTATCCCCTCCGAAATAACCTATGATCTTGAGCAGGCAAAGAAGGCTGCAAAAGAGATCGGCTACCCCGTTGTACTTCGTCCCGCTTTCACTCTCGGCGGTACCGGCGGCGGATTTGCATACAACGAAGATGAGCTTGTAGAGATAGGCACAAACGCATTCAAGCTTTCCCCCGTGCATCAAGTTCTTATTGAAAAGAGCGTTAAGGGCTACAAGGAAATTGAATTTGAGGTTATGCGTGATAGCAACGATAAAGCCATTACCATTTGCGGTATGGAAAATATCGACCCCGTTGGCGTTCACACCGGCGACTCTATAGTTGTGGCTCCCATACTTACCCTCTCTCCCGAGCATCACAAAAAGCTTAACGACAGCGCGATCAAGATCATCCGCGAGCTTAAAATAGAAGGCGGCTGTAACGTACAGTACGCATTCAACCCCGAAAACGGCGATTATTACCTGATCGAGGTAAACCCCAGAGTTTCCCGTTCCTCCGCCCTTGCATCCAAAGCTAGCGGATATCCCATCGCCCGTGTAACCGCAAAGATAGCTGTTGGTATGTCCTTGGAGGAAATTGCCATTGCCAACACAAACGCTGCCTTTGAGCCCAGGCTTGATTACGTGGTAGCAAAGCTTCCCCGTTTCCCCTTTGATAAATTCAACACCGTTCCCAACACGCTGGGCACCCAGATGAAGGCTACCGGTGAGGTAATGGGTATCGGCGAAAATCTGGAAGAATGTCTGCTCAAATCCGTACGAAGCCTTGAAACCGGCGTATGCCACTTCAGCATGCCCAAGTTTGCAAAGATGGACGTTGAAGAGATATACGAATATATCTCCAAGTTCAGAGATGACAATATCTTTGCTATAACCGAGCTTATACGCAAGGGCGAAGACACGGAAAAGTTAAGTGATTTCACCAAAATAGACGTTTACTTCCTTAACACCCTTAAAAATATTGTGGATATGGAAGCCCGCCTTAAGGAAAACAAGTGGGACGTAGAAACCCTTAAAGCCGCAAAGAAGATGGGCTTTGGCGATAAGCAGATATCCATTCTTTGGGAAGTAAGCGAGATCGAAGTGTTCAACAAGCGCAAAGAGGAAAACATATTCCCCGTTTACCGTATGGTGGATACCTGCCACACCGATGCATATATCCCCTATTTCTACTCCTCCTACACCGGCGAGAACAAATCTATCCTTACCGACAGAAAGAAGGTAGTTGTTCTGGGTGCAGGTCCTATCCGTATAGGTCAGGGCGTTGAATTCGATTACTCTACCGTTCACGCCGTGACCACCATTAAAAACAGCGGCTACGAGGCTATTATTATTAACAACAACCCCGAAACCGTTTCCACCGACTACACCACTGCGGACAAGCTTTACTTCGAGCCTCTTACTCCCGAAGACGTAATGAATATTATTGAGTTTGAAAAGCCTATGGGCGTTATCGCATCCCTCGGCGGTCAGACTGCAATAAACCTCGCACAGCCCCTTGTTGACAGAGGTGTAAACATTATCGGTACCGATTGCGCCGCTATTGAGCGCGCAGAAAACCGTGACAGCTTTGAAAAAATACTTGCAGAGCTTAATATTCCCCAGCCTCAGGGCAAGGCGGTAACCAATATCGAGGACGGCGTTAAGACTGCCGCAGAGATAGGCTACCCCGTTCTGGTACGTCCCTCCTTCGTTCTGGGCGGAAGAGCTATGCAGATAGTTGCAAACGAGCAGCAGCTCCGCCAGTATCTTAAGAGCGCAGTTGAAATAGACGAAGACAAGCCCGTACTTGTTGATAAATATATTCAGGGTAAAGAGGTAGAGGTTGACGCTATCTGCGACGGTATAAACGTATTCGTTCCCGGTATTATGGAGCTGGTTGAAAGAACTGGTATCCACTCCGGCGACTCTATAAGCGTATATCCCACCTACAGCATTTCCGATAAGGTTAAGGCTACCATACTCCGTTATTCCAAGATGCTGGGCTTGGGAATAGGCATTGTGGGTCTGTTTAACATTCAGTTTATCGTTGATAAGGACGAAAACGTATATATTATTGAGGTTAACCCCCGTTCCTCCCGTACCGTTCCCTTCCTTTCCAAGGCAACGGGATATTCCCTTGCGGATATCGCAACCGAGGTAATTTTGGGTGTAAGCCTTACGGAGCAGGGTATTTTCGGCATTTATCCCGACGAAAAGAAGCGTCATTACGTAAAAGCGCCCGTATTCTCCTTTAACAAGATCCACGGTATAGACGCATACCTTTCCCCCGAAATGAAATCCACCGGTGAAGCTATCGGTTACGATTCCAACTTCCACCGCGCACTTTATAAGGCTTTGCAGGCAAGCGGTATGCACCTGCAAAACTACGGCACCGTGTTTGCCACCATTTCTGATCAGGACAAGGAAGAAGCACTTCCCCTTATCCGCCGTTTCTATAACCTTGGCTTTAATATAGAGGCTACCGCAGGCACGGCAAAATTCCTTAAGGAAAACGGCATACGCACCAGAGTGCTTAAAAAGATAAGCGAAAACAGCGATGAAATACCCAATTCCATCCGTCAGGGTCACATTGCGTACGTTATCAACACCCGTAACATTGATTCTGCGGGACAGCTTAATGACGGACATGAGATCCGCCGTGCCGCAGTTGAAAACAACGTAACGATGTTTACATCTCTTGATACCGTGGGCGCGCTGCTGGATGTATTGGAAGATATAACTTTAACTATTTCTACAATCGACGCATAAAGTTTAACGAGGAACTATGAACGAGGAACGAGAAACTTCGGAAGATTTTTGCCCAAAGGGGCAAAAATCAACCATAGTTCATAGTTCATAGTTTATAGTTCATAGTTCAAAAAAGAGAGGAAACACCTATGAAAACGGGAATTTTTCGTATCATAAGCAATCTTCCCCTTACGGAAAACGTATATAAAATGGTGCTGTACGGGGACGTAAGCCATATAACCGCCCCCGGGCAGTTTATAAACATAAAAATAGACGGTCTGTATCTGCGCCGCCCTATATCTGTCCACGATATGACGGAGGACACCGTAACCATTATTTATAAGGTTGTGGGCGAGGGCACGGAAAGACTTTCCCGGATGCAAAAAGGGGAACTGGATATTATGACAGGTCTGGGCAACGGCTACGTAACCGAAGACAGCGGGGAAAAGCCTTTGCTGATCGGCGGCGGTGTAGGTGTGCCTCCCCTCTATATGCTGGCAAAACAGCTTATACGTGAGGGGAAAGAGGTTACTGTAATACTGGGCTTTAACAAGGAAAGCGAAGTTTTTTGCGAAAAGGATTTTGTTTCCCTCGGATGCAATGTATACGTGACCACCGCAGACGGAAGCTACGGTATTAAAGGCTTTGTAACCGAGGCTATGAAGGATGTTGATTACACCTGCTTTTACACCTGCGGACCCGAGCCTATGCTTAAAGCGGTGTATAAAGCTTCCCGTACTCACGGATATTTCAGCTTTGAGGAGCGTATGGGCTGCGGTTTCGGCGCTTGCATGGGATGCTCCTGCAAGACAATAACCGGCTACAAGCGTATATGCAAGGAAGGACCCGTTATGAAGAAGGAGGAGATATTATGGGAAAATTAAGCGTTAACCTTTGCGGTATAGACTTAGATAATCCCGTTATACCCGCTTCGGGAACCTTTGGGTTCGGTTATGAATTTGCACAGTATTACGATATAAACATGCTTGGCACATTTTCCTTCAAGGGAACTACACTGGAGCCCCGATTCGGAAACCCCACCCCCAGAATTGCGGAATGCAAGGCAGGGCTTATTAATGCGGTGGGACTGCAAAACCCCGGTATTGACAAGGTTATTTCCGAAGAGCTGCCCAAGCTTAAAAAGGTGTTCAACAAGCCCGTAATGGCAAACGTAGGCGGATTTTCCGTTTCCGATTACGTTACGGTGTGCAAGCGTCTTGATAACGAAGAGCAGGTGGGCTGGCTTGAAGTGAATATAAGCTGTCCCAACGTGCACGCAGGGGGTGTTAACTTCGGTTCCGACCCCAAGGGTGCATACGAGGTGATAAGCGCAGTAAAAAAAGAGGTAAGCAAGCCGGTTATCGCAAAGCTTACCCCCAACGTAACGGATATTGCTTCTATTGCCAAAGCCTGCGAGGACGCAGGGGCAGACGGTGTGAGCCTTATCAACACCCTTTTGGGAATGAGAATAAACCTGCGTAACCGCAAGCCCATCATCGCAAACACTATGGGCGGTTACTCCGGCCCCGCTTTGTTCCCCGTGGCGGTGAGAATGGTGTATCAGGTTGCAAAAGCGGTAAACATTCCCGTTATCGGCTTGGGCGGAATTGAAACCGCCGAGGATGTTTTGGAAATGATGATGGCAGGCGCCACCGCTGTTGAGGTAGGAAGCGCAAACCTTGTTGACCCTTGCGCCTGCAAAAATATAATTGAAAATCTGCCCAAAGCAATGGAAAAATACGGAATAGAAAATTTGAAAGATATTATCGGAGGAGTTAAATAAAAATGGGAAAAGACGTAATTATTGCATGTGATTTTGACAGCGCGGAAAAAACCTTTGCGTTTCTTGATAAATTTACGGACGTAAAGCCTTTTGTAAAGATCGGTATGGAGCTTTACTATGCGGAAGGTCCTTCCATTGTAAAAGAGATAAAGCGCCGCGGACACAAGATATTCCTTGATCTTAAGCTTCACGATATTCCCAACACCGTAAAAAAGGCGATGGCAGTTCTTTCTCGTCTTGACGTGGATATGACAAACCTTCACGCCGCAGGTACCACCCGTATGATGGAGGGCGCATTGGAAGGTCTTACCCGTCCTGACGGAACCCGCCCCATACTTATTGCGGTTACACAGCTTACCTCCACTGATCAGGAGAGTATGGAAAAGGATATGCTTATAAAAGAGCCTATTGCAGACGTGGTTATGCACTACGCACTTACCGCAAAGAATGCGGGACTTGACGGTGTGGTTTGCTCCCCTCTGGAATCCCAAAAGGTTCACGACTCTTGCGGTAAGGATTTTGTTACCGTAACCCCCGGTGTGCGCTTTGCAGACGGTGATATCGGCGATCAGAAGCGTGTTATGACCCCCGCACAGGCAAAGGAGATAGGCTCCGATTACATCGTGGTAGGCAGACCCATTACCGCCGCACCCGACCCCGTTGCCGCATACAACAGATGCGTAAATGAATTCGTAGGCTAAAAAGGAGAAAAGATATGGAAAGCTACAAGAGAGAGTTTATACAGTTTTTGCAAAAAGCAGGCGTACTTAAATTCGGTGATTTCACCGCAAAAAGCGGCAGAAAGATACCCTATTTCATTAACGCAGGTATGATAAAGACCGGAAACGATATTGCAACCCTTGGCGAATTTTACGCAAAGGCATATTTTGAAAAGCTTGGCGAAAAGAATGCTGTGCTTTACGGCCCCGCATACAAGGGAATTTCCCTTTCCGTTTCTGCGGCGGTAGCGCTTTCCAAAAACGGACTTAACGTTCCCTTCTTCTTTAACAGAAAAGAAGTGAAAGACCACGGCGAAGGCGGCGTTTTTGTGGGCTACGTTCCCCAGGCAGGCGAAGAAGTGGTAATTATCGAAGACGTTATCACCGCAGGCACCGCTATACGTGAGAGTATGGAGATACTTTCCCACCTTGAAGGTGTTAAGGTTGCCGCAACCTTTATTATGGTTGACAGAAAAGAAAAAGGTCAGTCCGAAAAAGGCGCAATGCAGGAAATTGAAGAACAGTTTGGTTTCCCCGTATATTCTATAGTTGACGTTTACGATATTATAGAATACCTTGAAGAAGACGAAAGCAACAAAGAAAACGTAGAAAGAATTAAAAATTACCTTGCGGTAAACGGAGCAAAATAATGAACAGCGTTATAGATATAACCGATCTTTCTGTTAAAGAGATTGATTCACTTATAAACACGGCAATGGATATGCACCAAAACCCCGAAAAATATTCCTCCGTTTGCAAAGGCAAAAAGCTGGCGGCAATGTTTTTTGAACCCTCTACCCGCACCCGTCTTTCTTTTGAAGCGGCGATGCTGGAGCTGGGCGGCAGCGTGCTTTCCGTACATTCATCTGCCACCTCATCCGCTTCCAAGGGCGAGAGTATAAACGATACGTCCAAGGTTGTTTCCTGCTATGCGGATATTATGGCTATGCGCCATCCTCTTGAGGGTGCCCCCGCTGTTGCGGCGGTAAGCGCATCTATCCCCGTTATAAACGCAGGGGACGGCGGTCATTGCCATCCTACCCAGACACTTACCGACCTTTGCACCATTAAAAGCGAAAAAGGGGTTATTAACGGACTTACCGTAGGTTTTTGCGGAGACCTTAAATACGGCAGAACCGTACATTCCCTTATAAGCGCTTTGGCGAGATATGAAAACGTGCGTGTAGTGCTTATCTCCCCCGATGAACTTAAAATTCCCGAATACGTTAAGGAAGGTCCCCTTAAGAATATGGAGTTTTCCGAAACGGACAATTTGGAAAAAGCTCTGCCTGAGCTTGACGTACTGTATATGACCCGTGTTCAGCAGGAGCGTTTTGCAGACCGTGAGCAGTACGAGCGCCTCAGGGACGTATATATTCTGGACACCGAAAAGCTGAAAAGCGCAAAAGAAGATATGATAATTCTTCACCCCCTGCCCAGAGTAAACGAAATTTCCGTGGGAGTGGACGCAGACAAGCGGGCTTGCTACTTTAAGCAGGTAATGTGGGGCAAATATATGCGTATGGCACTTATTATGCTGCTTCTTTCCGGTGAGCACAAGGGCGCAGACCTGCTGGAAGGCGCATCTGTTACCCAAAAAAACTGCCCCAACAGCCGTTGTATATCCCACACCGAGCAGGAGCTGCCCGTATACTCCAAGAACGGACGCTGTGTATGGTGTGACGAGGAACTGAACTGAAATGCAGGGAGCATATTTTACTTTTGATAAAACCTTAAAAATATTTGCCGAAGGATTTAACCCCGTTTACAGAGAAAACGGGGACTTTTGGCGTTTGCACCTTGATTACGGCAAGGCGGGATACCCCCGCGAATTGGGTGTATATTCCCACAGTCAAAAAGAGCCCGTAACCGAAAAAATGGCGGACGGACTGCGTATAATATATAATTCTCTTACCGCAGAGGACGGCTCCGTACACGATATAAAGCTTACTCTTGAAGTAAAAAATGCAGACGGTATGCTGTCTTTTTCCGCTACTATGGAAAACCGTTCGGATGTGAGATTAAACGAACTGCAGTACCCGTTTTTGGATTACGTTTCCCTTAGCGGAGAGTTAAAGGATGACGTTTTGTATCTTCCCAACGGGCTGGGCAGACGTATTCCCGACCCTCACCGCTACGTTGGCTTTTGCCACACCGAGTATATGGGGGCGGATTACAAAAATATAAAAGCCCTTTTTGAATACCCTGCCGCCCTTTCTATGCCTTGGCTTGTTATGGAAAGCGGAAACAGATCCCTTTACATGGGATGCCACAGCGAAGAATGCCGCTGGGCGACCTTTACTCTGTATACCGAGCCGAGAGAGGAAGCGCACACACCCTATATGTGTGCCTGCATATCCTCTTACCCCGTGGTAAACCCCGGCGAAACGGTTACATTCGGTGATTTTACCATCGCCGTATGCGACGGGGACTGGAGAAAGGGTGCGGATATTTATAAAGAAAGCGCAAAAAAATACTTAAAGCCCGTAACCAGAAGCGAAAGCGTAAAAAGACTTAACGGCTGGCAAAGAATTATTATGAAGCACCAGCACGGAGAGCTTTTCCACCGTTACTGCGACCTTCCCCGCGTATTTAAGGAAGGGCAAAAATACGGTATTGATATGATACTCCTTTTTGCCTGGTGGCAGGAGGGTATGGATAACGGATACCCCAATTATAGACCTGACGAAATGCTGGGCGGCGAAGAAGAGCTTAAAAAAGCCATAAAAGAAATTAACGATATGGGCGGCAGAGTGGTGCTGTACGCCAACGGGCATATTATAGACGTAGCCACCGATTACTACAAAACCGAAGGCTACAAATACACCATGAAGGATTTTGAATTAAACGAATACCGTGAATTTTATATGTTTACGGATAACGGCACCCTGCTTTCCCACGGGCACAAATGCTTTGTAAACGCCTGCCACGGCACCGAGCAGTGGCGGGAAAAGCTGTACGAGCTGGAAAAAAGGCACCTTGACCTTGGGTCAAACGGCACCTTTTTTGATCAGCTTTGCTGTGCTTTCCGTCTGTGCTTTGATAAAACCCATTCCCACGGAAACCGCATTGACCTTGACGGTGAGCTGCGCACGGAAACCGTTGAGCAGATGCGCAAGATGGTGGACGGAGATACCCACATATTCGGCACCGAAGGGGTAATGGACAGAGTAAGCGTGCAGGTGGATTTTGTTCACGGCTGCGGCGTGGGTATGACCTATACGCCCGATGCGTACCCTTACATATTCCGCTATGTTTTCCCCGATATTCCCGTAACAAACCGATTTCTGCATGATGAGGTTTCTGGCTGGGAAAAGCATCTTAACTATGCTTTCGTGTTCGGTCTGCTTTTCGATATCGGTCTTTACCGTTGCAGAGCAAAGACTATTGAAGTCTGCCACAATTACGCGGAATACGTAAAAAAGATTATTGACCTGCGTGAGCCGTACAGAGCGTTCTTTACCGACGGCAAGTTTGACCTGCCGGATACGAAGCTCCCCGACGGAGTCTGGGCGGCAAAATATACTCTTGACGATAAAAGCATTCTCACCCTCTGGAACGATACGGATACGGCTGTGACCGTTAACGGAGTATCGGCAAACAAGGGAGAGATAAAGATAATAGAACTATGAACGAGGAACTAGGAACTAGGAACTATGGTTGCTTTTTGCACAGCCGTGCAAAAAGCTTCCGAAGTTTCTCGTTCATCGTTTATCGTTCATCGTTAAAAAAATCCTTGCTTAACAGCAAGGATTTTTTGTTATTTCTTTTTCAACTGCTTCTATTCTCTGTGCAAGAGGCGGGTGGCTATAGCCAAGCACCACGTTAAGCTTTGAGGGAGCAAGGTGGGCGAAGTTTTCACGGGCGAGCTTTTTGAGTGCGGTTATCATAGCCTCTCCGTAGCCTTCTTTTACAGACTGTCTGTCTGCGCGGAACTCTGCTTTGCGGCTGTATGCGTTGGTAACAAGTCCCGTAAGAGGCTGTATAAGCCCCAGACCCAGACCTAAAAGGATATATGCAAAGCCGTAATTTACCGTTTCGAACCCAAAGGCTGCGTGCAAAGCAGGCTCTCTTACTGCAAGCCATACCACGCAAGCCATTATAAGCAGGTTGCCGAAATTCATTATCTGCTGTTTTAGCACGTCCTTGTGCAGACCGTGTCCCAGCTCGTGGGCGAAAACGGCGCAGATCTCGTCCGGCGTCATGGAATTTACAAGGTTATCGTATAAAACGATAGTCTTCATTTTGCCGAACCCCGTAAAATATGCGTTAAGCTTGGTGGTGCGGCGGGATGCATCCATAACCTCAATAGCCTTTACCTTGTAGCCGTGGTCGGTAAGGAGGGACATAAGACGGTCTTTTAATTCCCCGTCCTCAAGAGGGATAAACTTATTGCCGATACGGCTGAAAACGGGATATAAAAAGGATACTGCCAGAGTAAACACAAAAAGCGTTGCGGCGAAAAGAATTATAAGTAAGTCTCCAAAAGCTTTGTGTATTCCCCAAAGGGCGCACACCATACCGAGAGAAAGACCGAATTCAAGCAGAGTGTTTCGTATAATATCAAACACAAAGGTTTTTAAAGAGGAACGGTTAAAGCCGTATTTTTCCTCTATGATCATTGTGGAAATATAGCCGCTTATTACGGAAAACAAGGTGTCTATACCCGTTTCCAAAAGGATTACCGCAAAAAGCCCCCAAAAAACCGTTTCGGGAAACAGAGATGCAAAAGCAGAGTATGCGTTTGTAAACAGCAAACAGACTGTTGCGGCAAAGGAAACCACGCAGGATGCTATGGAAAGCACGCTGTTTTCCGCGCTGTATTTTTTCCATTTAAGGTATGTTTCGGTATCGTATACGTCGGCGACGCAATCGGGCGTAGGGTTGTTTGCGGAACGGTACTGTACGATATTCAGAACAAGACGGTAAATAAAAGTGATGAGGGCGATGCCGATTACTGCAATTTTAATCATAAAAATTTCTCCCATTGTTAACGATGAACTATGAACTATGAACTTCGGAAGATTTTGCCCTTGTGGGCAAAAATCAACCATTAGTTTCTCGTTGCCGGGGTTCCCCGAAAACGCTATGCGTTTTTGGGGTGGCTCATCGTTCCTCGTTCATAGTTTTATACGGACATTTCTTTGTTTGCGCTTTTCATAGTGCGAATAAGGAACACTATACTTAAAGCCAGAGAAACCACTTCTGCGATAGGGAACGCAAGCCATACAGCCCACAGATTGCCGGTAAAGGAAAGGAGCCACGCCGCGGGAATGAGCACCACAAGCTGACGGCAGGCAGACGTGATAAGGGAAAAGAAGGGGTTGCCGATAGCCTGCGTTACGCTTATGGTAATAATACAAAATCCCGCAGGGATAAAGGAAAGTCCTATAAGGCGGAGACAGTTTATACCCTCTTTAAGCATATTTTCGCTGGGGTTAAACATATTAAGCAACGCTTCGGGTGCCAGCAGGAACACCGCATACCCCACAGCCATAATGGAAATTGCCGTGATAATGGATGTTTTTATTGTCTTTTTTACACGGGCAGGCTGTTTTGCGCCGTAGTTATAGGATATGATGGGAATCATACCGTTGTTAAGACCGAACACGGGCATAAAGATAAAGCTTTGAAGCTTGAAGTATACACCGTAAACGGTGGCGGCAAGTTCGCTGAAACCGGTTATGAGTATCTGGTTTAAGGTAAAGGTGGTGAGCGAGCCTACGGACTGCATTACAATGGAGGGGGAGCCCACCTTGTATATCTCTTTTACCGAAGGTCCGTGAGGAAGCAAGTTTTTGATACGGAGTTTTATATCGGGGTTAAAGAAGATGTTAAAAACAAGTCCCATTAAGGCGGCGACGATCTGTCCCGTAATGGTGGCGTACGCCGCGCCCGCAACGCCCAAGCCCAAGCCGAAGGGCATGGTGAACGCTCCCTCAAACAGAGGGGTGCCTTTTTCAAAAATAAAGATAGGGTCCAAAACAATATTTATTAAAGCGCCGGTAAATTGGGTAATGGTGGAAAGCACCGTTCTGCCCGTGCTCTGGAGCATACGCTCAAAGCAGAACTGGCAGAAAATACCGATACTGCCGCCCAGACATATTGTGGTGTAGACAGTACCGAAATTTACAATTTCCTCTACATTTGTCTGCGCCGCAAAGAAGGGGCGGGAAAGAAAGATACCCACAAGAGCGAACGCCGCGGCGGTGCAAAGGGTTAAGAAAAGTCCCGTGCCTGCGGCTTTGTCTGCGCTTTCTCTATCCTTTCTGCCCAAGGATTTGGAAATGAGGGTGTTCATACCCAGCATTGTTCCCCCGCCGAATGCGATCATAAGGCTTTGCAAGGGGAAAGCAAGGGTAAGGGCAGAAAGCTCGTTGCCCGTTTCGCTTATCTGGGAAACAAAAACGCTGTCTACAATATTATAAAATGCCTGCATAAGCATGGAGAGCATCATAGGTACCGACATTGAAAACAATAATTTTCCAACGGGCATTACGCCCATTTTGTTTTCTTTTGCGGGACTGTTCATAAAAGCACCGTCCTTTGCGTGTAGAAATCCTTATGATTATACAGTAATCGACAGGGTTTGTCAATAATAACGATGAACGAGGAAACCCACCCCAAAAACGCATAGCGTTTTCGGGGACCCCGGGAATGCGGAACGAGGAACGAGGAACGAGGAACGAGGAACTTCGGTAGTTTTTTGCGTGACGCAAAAAACATTTTTATTAAAATTATTGATATGTAACGTCTATAGTAGCCAAAGTCTGATTGAAGCGGGCGGCTGTATAAACAAAGCAGAATGAATTTTCAGGAGCGGGGTGCTGTAGAAATCTACTGTCCCCCGACCTTCGGGGTCCCTGCGAATGCGAACAGCATTCGTGGGGTGAAGGGGTGAAAATTTATAGAAAAACGCGATAAAAATAAAGAAGGAATCCGTCAAAAGCGGATTCCTACATTTTTATTTGGATGCGGACAGACGAGGAGGGGTCCCCACAAAACCTGCGGTTTTGCGGGGTGCCTCCGAGGACGTCTGTCCCTACGGGTGAACGAAAACCATTATTTCATCTGTCGCGTTTTTCGGTCTGGGAAGTTTAGACAGTCGCCAAAACTACTTACGCTGTGCTGCAGAATACTCAAGCCAGAACTTATATCCGTCAAATCCCTTATCGTCTGCGGGAATATTGTTGGGCTCTACTTCGATACCGCCGTTTTCGCGGGAGAGTCTGCCTGCAAGCATAATTTCTATGGAGGTGAGCATATCCTCTACGGATGCCATCATACTTTCCTTGCCCTCCATACAGCTGCAGAATTCCTTAAGCATTGCTTCGTAAACCTTATTTGAATCTATCTTATAAACATAAGTGGTCTTGGTGGTAACGATGGTGAGGGTGGAAGGCTGCCAGCCCTTCATACGCACGTGGTAGGTGGCGGAAACGCCGTTTTCGAACAGCACGAAGAAGGTTTCCGTGGGAGCTCCGTCTGTAGTGCCATTGCCCACGAACTTAACGCTCTTTGCCTTTACTCCGTTCAAAAGTCCCGTAATGCTTTCCACTGCGTGGATAGCGTAATTGAATTCATCCACACCAACGGTGGCGGTGATATGGCATATTTCCCCTCTCTCCTCTGCGGGAATGGCGAAAAATGCCTGATGCTCGTAGGTATAGCGCATTGCGGAGGTGCCAAGGATCACCTTGCCCTCTTTTGCCCAGGCACGGAACACGTCTATATCCTTTTTGTTGCCGCAGAGAGGCTTATCCACAAACACGGGCACGCCTGCTTCCACAAAAGGACGGCAGGTTTCTATATGCTTATCCCAATCACAGCCCTGAATAAAGGCAACGTCTACCTGAGGTACCATTTCTTCAAGAGTACTGCACTTGTGGGTGAGTCCGAACTTTTCATAGAAAGCGTTAACTTCCTCCTCCGTACGGAAGGAATCGTTATATATAGCGGTGTAGCGTGCTCTGTCTTCCTTAAGCAAAATTTCCGCAAAGGAAGGAGCGTGGGAGGTATCAATATTCACGGTGCCGATCTTGATCATAACAAAGCATCCTTTCAAAAACAAATATTTTCCATACCCCGATTTTACCCCTTTTCGAAGAAAATGTCAATAAAATCTTACTGCACAGACCGACATATCGTCATCAAAACCGTTTTTACGGCTTAAATCCGTTAAAGCGGCGGCGGCAGAGCGTAAATCCTTGCCTGAAAGAAAAGTTTTTTGTATGGCGGAGGGAGAAACATCCACCCCGTCGGACGCCATAAGTATAATATCCCCCTTGCGCAGATTAAAGGCGGTCTGCTTTGGGGTAACCTCTTTTATTATACCCAAAGGCGGTGTCTTTGAACGGATGACGTACTGCTTGCCTCCCCTTAACAAAAAGCTTGGCGCCGCCCCCGCTTTTACTATTTTCCCGCGGGCAAGGACACGGTCTGCTTCCAGAATATCCACGGTGGTAAAGGTTTCACCCGGAGAGCTTGAAAGGGTATCACCCAACAGCATTAAGGCGGAGTTCATATCTCCCCCTGCGCCGATGATCTTTTCAAGATACAAAGCGGCAAGGCGGGACACCATATTCGCCTCCTTGCCCGAGCCCATTCCGTCTGCAACCAGAGAATAAAAGCAGCCCTCCCCGTTTTCAAAAAGACTTACCGTATCCCCCGAAACCTTTTCCCCGTTTCTGGCGCACACCAATTTTACCGATTCGGTGCGCAATGCGGGAACGGTGTCAAACACGACGGTGGTCTTTTCCTCCCGGCACACGAATTCGGGTGAGGAAAGACATCTGCCCACGGCACGGGCAACCGAGCGGGAAAACTCCCCCGAGGATATGCGGATACTGTCCGGATGGACTCCGAATATCTCTACACGGCGGCTTCGCACCCCCGTAACACGGACTTTTTCATAGTATATTCCCTTTTCCTCCAAAACCTTTTCCACCTTGGATGCCAAGGAATCGTCCTCGGTGCGCTCCTCCTCCGTTTTGCGGGCGGATGCCGAAAGCATATTGGAAAAGCACTTGTATTCCGCCCCGAAACGGGAATAAGCGTCCTTTGCGTCTTTAAGGTTTTCCAAGGCGCACCCAAGGGGAATAGCGATTATCTCTTGCTTGTTCGGACATTCCCTGCAAAAGAATTTGGGCATATCCTCATCCGAAAGGGTGCGGTTTTCCGCGCAGGCATCGGCAAGTCGGGTGGCAAGGTCCCCTTTATCCAAAGGACAGCCACCGCAGGTATTGCACAGCGTATCCAGCTTTTCCTTTACGGCGGTATAGGCTTTATCTCTGGGAAGAGCGACCGCCGTATCCGAAACGGCGTAAAACAGCCCCGAAAGAGAGGAAAAGCCTGCCGCCAGCGCCGCCATACCCTTGTCCGCCGAGAAAGCGGGATCTGTGCTTTTGGGCGACACCTGCTTTTTATACAAAAATGGCAAGGCGATGATTATTCCCGCAAGTGCCGAAATGGCGATTGGGAGAATATTATCAAAGGAAAGAATGTACGCCCCCGCGGTAACGGAAAGCATATATCCCAAAAGTGTGGCAAACAAGGGGGAATCAAAGGCGAAAAGTCCGTGAACAAGCCCGAATATGCCTACCACGGGCACGGCGGAAACTCCGCCCGCCAAGCCGTAGACGAATCCTGCGGCGCCGGAAAGAGGAAAGCCTTTTTCTTTTCCCATAAGGGCAGTCAAAAACACAGCCGCCGCCACGGAAACGGGAACAGAAAAGATATATACCCCCGAAAAAGCGCGGCAAATCAAAAGTCCCGTAACCAGATAATGGGTGCTTTGTAAAACAATATGTTTATCCCCAAAGTATACAAGCATTGTATAAACCGCAGGCAAAAGGATTATAAAAAATATTTTTAAAAGCTTGTCTGCGCCGCTGTCCCATTGAAACAGCAATGTGATGAGCATTAAAGCTCCGTAGGCGGAGGAAATGAGCAAAGCCCGCCACCACACATGCTTTCTTTTTGCAAACAAAAGACGCATTGCGGCGGTATATATAAGTGCGGCGCAGGCAACAAGGCGGTGGGAGCCCAGCAACACCGCCGAAACCAAAGCACCCAGAGCGAAGGCGGGAATATTGCCGGTAAAACCGCAAAGATACGCCGCCCCGAATGGATATACGCCCCCGTAAAGAGGGGATGCGCCCAACACCGCCCCCAGTAAAAATTCTTTTAAAACGGTGAAATTCAAATACTTTTTCATACTTCTTTATCCCTTTACGTTTAGTAGAGAGATTATACCCCTTAAATATAAGCGGAAAATAGTGAAAAACACCCGCAAAGAACGAATTTTTATGTTGATTTATTTTGCAAAAATGATATAATAATAAGGATAATGGGTAAAAATACTTTATTTACGGAAAGGAAGGCAAAAAACAATGATAAATAAATACCTTTGTTCCCAAAATGCCGTTTTTGTAAAAGATATGAACACAGGAGAGGTTCTTGTAAACCACAATACAGACGTTGCCTTTCCTTCCGCCAGCGTTATAAAGCTGTTTATACTCTCTTACTTTGCAGATAAAGAGGATGTTACCTTACCCATAACCCGAAAGGATATGGTGGGCACCAGCATTATAAGCGAGCTTAAATTGAAATCCGTTACCTTAAAGGATGCGCTTACCTTTATGATATCCTTTTCCGATAACACCGCCACAAACCTGCTTATAAATTACGCGGGTATGGACGAAATAAACAAGCATATTAAAGAGATCGGCTGTAAAAACACCGTTCTTGCCCGCAAGATGATGGATTTTAAAGCCCGTGAAGAGGGCAGAGAGAATATGACCTCTCTTGCAGATTGCTACACCGTTATGGAAATTCTTTCCAAAAACGAAGAGGCTATGGAAATGCTTTCCACCCAGAAATGCCTTGAGCGTTTGGGAAGATATATTTACAGAAACGTAAAAATGTATACAAAACCCGGCGACCTTGGGGACGTATACAATGACGTGGGCATTTTAATAACTCCCGACAGAAGCAAAATGTTTGCCGGTGTGCTTTGCCACAAATATGATAAATCCCTTGCAAAGCGTCTTTGCGGAAAAACAGGTCTTGTTGCTTGCAAGAGCGAAACACCCGTAACTTAAAAGGAAACAAAAATGGAAAAACTGCAAGCCTTTGTAAAAAATCATTATCTTATACTGCTCATCTGCCTGCTGCTTCTTTTGTGCATTGTTATTCCCCTTTGCAGTGTGCAGACCTTTTTGGGACACGATATATATTTCCACATGACCAGAATGGAAGCGCTGGCGCAGGAGATAGATGCGGGCAACATACCCGCAAGGCTGTATTATTTCGTATACGATGGATACGGCTACGCTTCCCCTATGTTTTACGGAGATCTGTTTTTAATAATTCCCGCACTGCTCATTCTGGCGGGAATGCCCATGCCTCTTGCATACAAGGCGTTTATGATAATATGCGTTTGCGCCTGCGTGCTTATGGCGTATTATTGCGGAAGACGGATGTTTAATAAAAAATCATCGGCTGTGGTGTTTGCCTTTACCTATGCGGTTTCATCCTACTTTGCGGTGGACGTTTTTACCAGAGCCGCAATAGGAGAAATGCAGGCGTTTGTGTTTGTTCCCCTTGCCTTTTTGGGACTTCACAGCATTATTAACGATGAAGGAAAATACTGGTATTATCTGCCGATCGGCTTGGCGGCGGTGCTGCTGAGCCACCTTATAACCAGCGTTATGACAGCGGTTTTCCTTTTGGTATACGCACTTATCCACACCTTAAAGCTTGTAAAGAACCCGAAAAAGATCGGCGCTATTGCCGTATGTGCTTTGGTGTTTGTGCTTATTTCCGCTTCTTTTCTGCTGCCCCTGCTGGAACAGCTTTCGGATACGCAATTCCTTGCAACGGACGGCTCCTCTGCCACGGTGTTCGGCACCATGGAGCAAAGGTCCATGCAGATAAAACAGCTTTTTTCCCTTTTAAACCTTAACGAAAGCCGTGAATTCTGGATACCCAACGGTATCGGATACCTGCCCATTATACTTTTGGTGTTCCGTTTTGTTGTTCTGCGTAAAACTAAATTCTGCGCAGGAGATGCATATCTTATAACCGCAAACCTTTTGCTGTTTATGATAAGCGACGTGTTCCCTTGGGAAAAAGAGATTTTCCAAAGCCTTTTCGGCACTATTCAGTTCCCTTGGCGAATAATGCTTTTTGCCACTTTGTTTATGGCGCTTGCCGCTTCGGATTACTGCTCCCGTATGGAAAAGCAGGATGCGGTGACCTTTGTTTCCCTTGCCTGCGTTGCGGGTATATGCGCTTTCGGAAGCGTGTTTATACCCCGCTATAACACCTATGCCTCCTACGAAAAAACGGGGCAAACGGTAACCTATTACAAGGGCAATAATATCGGCTTTAATATCGGCACGGGAGAATATCTCCCCACCGGCACAAACAGAACCGCCCTTTATAACAGAGGCAAGGTTATTAAAACCGACGGAACGAAAAAGATATTTACCCAAGAGAAAAACGGCGATATGTATATTCCCATT
>JAFOBR010000018.1 GCA_017381715.1 Clostridia bacterium | reverse complement strand
TGCACAGCCAAAACGGTCGTCCAACGCCTTTGAGGAAACAAAATCACCTTCTCTTTTGAAATTGGGACGGAACACTGCGCAGTCGCCTACGTCGGCATACTTCATAGCGTCTGCCTTATCGCAAGCGCCGATATCCATATAAAGTTGATTTACGGGAGGGCACATACCTCTTTCTTCCGGCTTTTGGTTATGTATTGCCTTTGAGCCGATAACGGCGGGAAGCTGTTTTTCGCCCAAAACCATATATTTTCCGCACAGATCCTTGGATTCAATTCCGCCGATAGTGCCGAAATGTAAAAGCCCTTCGGGAGTAACGTAATCCACCATAACTCCAACTTCGTCCATGTGAGCACAAAGCACAACTCTGTTAGCGCGGGTGTTTTTACCCTTCTTAAAGCAAATAAGGTTTCCGACTCTGTCGGTGTAGTATTCGCAATATCCGTCTATATCCGCAATAATATTTCTGCGTACTTCATCTTCCATTCCGGAAGGACCGAAGGTATTACAATATTTTTCAAGTCTTTCAAGCATTGCTTTCTACCTCCAAGTTTTTGATCATCTCTGCCAAAAGTTTACCGGCCGCATCTACATCCCGCAGGGATATTACTTCCGTGTAAGTGTGCATACTGCGAAGGGGAATGGAAATAAGTGCGGCGGGCACGCCTTCACGCACCAAAGCAAGGGCGTGAGTATCGGTTCCGGTGTGGCTGGGCTCACCCAATAACTGTATTTTTATATTATTATCTTTTGCGGTCTGAATAAGTTTTTTCGTAAATTTTCTGTCAGTGGTTGCGGAATAGGAAACGGTGCAGCCTTCTCCCAGAATGCAATCCTTTCTCCAATCCGGCATATCGGGTCCGTAAGCGTTGCAAACGTCCAGCGCGATAGCGTAATCGGGGTCAATGTACCAACCGCCGGTGCGTGCGCCGATATATCCTATCTCTTCTCCGCCTGCGAAATGAGCGTAAATATCCACATTAAGCTCGCAGTCTTTAAGCTTCTCTATGGCAAGAAGTATGGATGCAATGCATATCTTATCATCCATCTGAGGGGATGACATTTTGTCATTAAGCAGTAACACCGGCTCCGCTTTAAAGGAAACGGGGGTGCCGATCGGTACCTTTTTCTTTACCTCGTCCTCGTCAAGATAGGTGCTTATAGAAAGATTTTCAAGCTTAATGGGTGCGTTTGCATTTCCGCCTTGTCTTAAATGAGGGGATACAGAAGATATCACGCCCTCGATAGTACCGTCGGGACAATGTATGTATACTTGGTTGGCGCACAGCACGCGGGCATCAATACCGCCAACGGCAGCCACCTTCAAAAATCCTGCACCGGCATATCCGTTTACAACAAATCCTATCTGGTCGAGATGGGCATCCAGCAAAATCCTTTTTGCATTTTCTTTTCCGCATTTCTTTATGCCGATAAAACTGCCCGTAGGCAGGGTAACAATTTCGTCAAACATATCGCCGCATATTTCTTTAAGCCCGTCAAACGCCATATCCTCGTTACCGGAAACGCTTGGCAAAGCGGCAAGCCTGCAGGCAAGGGTATATAAATTTTCCATATAAGCACTCCTTTTTATAATTTAAAGCGAATTAACGCAGTTTTTGAATATGTTTCCCCGTTCTTCAAAGTTTCTGAACATATCGAAACTGGCGGCGGCGGGGGAGAGAAGCACGCTGTCACCCGCTTTTGCAAGGGACGAGGCTTTGGAAACGGCATCCTGCATATCGGCTGCTCTCAAAACCGTTCCGTCAAAACCGCAGTTTTTAAGCACGGCTCCTATCTTATCCGCTGTTGCTCCCATAAGCACGCACGCCTTTACTTTGTTGTTAAACAAAGGACCGAGGGGTTCAAGCGGAATATTTTTATCGTATCCGCCGCAGATTATAATAACCTTATCCTTAAAGGAATTGCAAGCCGCTTCCGTTCTGGTGGGGCTGGAATCTATAGAGGAATTATAATACTTAACACCCTCGTGCTCCCGCACAAACTCGCATCTGTGCTCCACTCCGCCAAAGGTGTTTGCTACCTTTTTCACAGCGTCAACACTTACCAAGCCCAAGGTTGCGGCAATGGCACAGCAGTAATTATATCTGTTGTGGATACCCAAAAGCATAATATCCTCTTCTGTAAGTATCTGTTTGCCGTGGGCATAAATACCGGTTCCGTCGTAATACACGCCTTTTTCAAGGGACTTTTCGCAGGAGATCAAGGTAACCTCCCGTTCATTTTCCACGGAAGCGGTATATTGGTTATCCGCATTTACGATAACTTTGCAATTTTGGTTAAAGCGATATATGTTTTTCTTGGAATCAAAATATTCATCCATATCTTTGTGCCAATCAAGATGATTGGGTGAAAGATTGGTGAATACAGCCACGTCGGGAGAGTGGTGCATTTTCATAAGCTGAAAGCTGGAGCACTCCATTACCACGTAATCATCGGGCTGTATCTCGTCAAGACATTGGAAGAGGTTTTTACCTATATTTCCGCCCAGCCAAACATTTTTGCCGTCGGCTTCGAGTATCTTTGCAATAAGGGTAGTGGTGGTTGTCTTTCCGTCGCTTCCCGTTATACCGAATGTTTTACAGGGGCAAAGGGAAAGAAACTCATTAAGCTCGGTAGTAAGACGGGTACCGTTTGCGGCAGCTTTTAAAACCTCGGCTTTATCGGGACGTACTGCGGGGGCAAGAAACAGCAATTCTTCCTCGATATCCGAAAGATAATTTTCTTCCGTACAAAAGCGTATCTTCAAGCCCTCAAGCTGTTCTATTCCGTAAATTTTGTCTTTTTCCTTCATATCCCTTACGGTTACGGATGCACCCGCACCGCAAAAGGCTTTTATAATGGGAATATTGCTTATTCCCACGCCGATAAAACCGACCGATTTGCCGTGGTATTCGCTTGTATATTCATTAAGCATAAGTCAACACTCACTTTCTTAAGTTATATTATAATATATAATAAAATTTATTTCAACCGTTTGACAAATATATTTTAATATGTTATGATGTTTTGCAACCATTTTGAACAATCGCGCGGTAACATACCGAAAGGTCTTACCGTGAGGAAAGTCCGGGCTTCACAGAGCAGGATAACGGATAACATCCGCCGAAGGCGACTTCCGGGCCAGTGCAACAGAAATAAACCGCCTGAATTTCTTTCAGGTAAGGATGGAAAGGCGAGGTAAGAGCTCACCGGTGTGTCGGAGACGGCACAGCCATGTAAACCCTATCCGAAGCAACACCCTATCGGGCGCTAATGCTTGCTCGGCAGCCCACTGGGTGGCAAGAGGTGTGTGGCAACACGCATCCCAGATAGATGATTGTTCACGACAGAACCCGGCTTACAGAAAAGGTTGCGGCACGCTTTTGCGTGCCTTTTTGTTTTTTACGGCAAAGAAATTTGTTGACAACGGAAAAGATATAGGATATAATAATAGCAGTAAAACTATAAGAGGTATACAAGTGCTTATACAGCTTGAACAATCAAAGCAATCTATCCGCGAACTACAGGCGGGTATAAAAGAGCTTGGCGTTTCCATAAAGGCAGAGGAGCTTAAAGAAGAAGTCGCTTCTCTTGAGGAACAGGTCAACGCTCCGGATTTTTGGTCAAACGCAGAAAATTCCCAAAAGGTCCTTCGTTTGATGAAACAGAAAAAAGGACTGCTGGATAAATATCTTTCCCTTGTCAAGTCTTTTGATAACGTGTCGCAGCTTGTCGATATGGCTATCGAGGAAGAGGACGAGGACATGGCAGAGGAAATACTTTCCGAACTTGCCGCCGTTTCCGAGGAGTATGAAAGACAAAAGATAGAAATACTTCTTTCCGGCGAGTATGACGGAAACAATGCTATCCTTTCCATCCACCCCGGCGCAGGCGGAACAGAGGCGCAGGACTGGGCAGAAATGCTTTACAGAATGTACACCCGTTACGGTGAGCGCAAGAAATTCAAGGTTAAGGTTTTGGATTATCTTGACGGCGACGAAGCCGGCATAAAAAGCGTGTCAATACTTATATCCGGCGAGAATGCATACGGATATCTCAAAAGCGAATCCGGTGTTCACCGCTTGGTAAGAGTTTCTCCCTTTGATTCATCGGGAAGACGGCATACGTCCTTTGCGTCCGTAGAGGTTATGCCCGAATTTAACGATGAAATAAAGATCGAAATTAACGAAGCGGACCTTAAGATAGACACCCACCGTGCTTCCGGTGCGGGAGGTCAGCACGTTAACAAGACCGACTCTGCTATTCGTATAACCCACATTCCTACGGGTATAGTGGTTGGATGTCAGACAGAACGAAGCCAGATACAAAACCGTGAAACCGCAATGCGTATGCTCAAGAGTAAGCTGCTGGAGATAAAAGAGCGCGAGCATCTTGAAAAGATAGACGATATCGTGGGAACCAAAATGAATATCGAATGGGGCTCCCAGATACGTTCTTACGTATTTATGCCTTATACTCTGGTAAAAGACAACCGCACGGGTTGTGAAACAGGTAATATTTCTGCCGTTATGGACGGGGAAATAGATGAATTTATCAACGCATATTTGAAATATAAATGCCAACAATAACCATAAACGGAGGGTAAAAAATGAAAAACAAGAAACAGGTATTCGGAATTGCATTCGTAGCACAGGCACTCACTTGTCTCGTACTCAGCATTATTCTTTGGAACAAAAACAAGGTTCTTGCAAGAACTTTCGCAGTTGTATCCGCTCTGGGCGGCGTTGCGGGAACTTATTTCCTTCTCTCTGACAGAGTTCAGAAGAAATTGGCAAGCTGCTTCAGCGACGCAGAAGACTTTGAAGACGATTTTGAAGATTTTGATGTTTCCGAAGATGACATTCTCTGCACCTTCGAGGGTGAAGAGGATATGGAGCCCATGCCCGCTCTTTAATCGGCAAAGTAAAATTCAAAACGGACAGACTCTCTGTCCGTTTTTGTTTTTGTGTGGTTAATTGCCGAATTCACGAAATAATTGTAGTGATACAATTTGCGATTGATTGTAAAACGTAAAAACTGTGGTATAATTATTTTTGGTTATCCAAGGAGGCGGTAAAATGATCGAACTTAAAAACGTAACCAAAACCTTCAAGGTGGCAAAGCGGACAGCAGGCTTTGGGCAGGCTTTAAAATCTCTGTTTAGCAGGGACTATACGTATGTACAAGCCTTGAATGACGTATCTTTTACGGTAAACGGCGGAGAAATGGTCGGCTACATTGGTCCCAACGGTGCGGGAAAATCAAGTACCGTAAAGATAATGAGCGGTATTTTAACTCCCGACAGCGGTGAATGTATCATAAACGGACGCACCCCTTGGAAGGACAGAGTAGAGCACGTAAGGAATATCGGTGTTGTGTTCGGTCAGCGTTCACAGCTTTGGTGGGACGTGCCGGTAATAGACAGCTTTGAGCTTATACGGGATATTTACAAGGTGGATAAAGCCGAATACAAAAAAACGCTTTCTACCCTTACCGAACTCCTTAATTTAGGTGAAATATTAAAAACTCCCGCACGCCAGCTTTCTTTGGGGCAGAGAATGCGCTGCGAGATAGCCGCTTCTCTTTTGCATAACCCCAAAATACTGTTTTTGGATGAACCTACAATAGGTCTTGACGCTTCCTCCAAAATAGCTGTAAGAGAGTTTATAAAGAGCATAAACAAAGAAAATAAAACCACAGTCATACTTACCACTCACGACATGCAGGATATAGAAGCCCTTACCGAAAGGATACTGCTTATCGGAAAAGGCCGCATACTTTTGGACGGAACTCTTGAAGAACTTAAAAAACGCCATTCTTCTTTAAAAACCTTAACCGTAGATTATACCGGCGCATGCCTGCCTTTGTGCGAAAACTATAAGGTTGTAAAAGACGGAAACGGTCGGGGCGAAATTTTAATAGACACCGGCGTAATTACTGCATCTCAGGCAATATCGTTTATATCCGATCACGTAGAGATAAAGGATATATCTGTTACGGGAGAAACCATAGACGAAACCGTGGTTTCTCTTTACAAGGAATTTGCCATATGAAAAAATACATATCCTTTTTCCGCATAAGGTTTATCGCGGGGCTTCAGTATCGCGCCGCTGCTTGGGCGGGAATTGCCACCCAGTTTGCTTGGGGCGGAATGAATATTCTTATGTTCCGCGCATTTTACGAAGAGGGCTCAAACCTTTTTCCCATGCCTTTTGATTCTCTTTCCACTTATATCTGGCTTCAGCAGGCGTTTTTGGCACTGTTTATGGCGTGGTTTTTTGATACAGAGATATTCGATAGCATAGTTTCCGGCAATATTGCTTACGAGCTTTGCCGTCCTATAGATATCTATAATATGTGGTTTACCAAAAACACCGCGGTAAGACTTTCAAAAGCGGTATTGCGCTGTTTGCCGATACTTATCTTTGCAGCGGTTTTGCCGTCCCCTTACGGAATGTCTTTGCCTCACAGCATCGGCTCATTTTTACTGTTTTTGCTTTCTATGCTGTTGGGATTTATGGTCATTGTTGCCTTTTCAATGCTGGTACACGCCACGGCGTTTTTCACAATATCTCCCAAGGGGATACGTGTGCTTGCCACTTCGGTTATAGAATTTTTCAGCGGCGGACTTATTCCCATACCTTTTTTCCCGGATTGGATACAGCCCGTTATATACGCTTTGCCCTTTGCGTCTATGCAAAATACTCCGTTTTTAATATATACCGGCTATTTAAGCGGGGGAGAGGCGTTAAAACGCGTGGGCTTACAAATTCTCTGGCTTTTGGTATTGTGGTGCGTGGGAAAGCTTATCTTCCGTTTCGCACTCAAACGAGTCGTGGTGCAGGGAGGTTAAGGTATGAAACTGTATTTTAAATACGTCGGTATGCTGTTAAAATCCCAGATGCAATATAAAGCATCCTTTTTTATGACTGCCGTGGGACAGTTTTTAATATCCTTTACTACCTTTTTAAGTATGGTGTTTATGTTTTCCCGCTTTAATTCGGTAAAAGGCTTTACGTTTTCGGAAATACTTATTTGCTTTTCCGTGGTGTTAATGGCGTTTTCACTTACCGAATGCTTTTTCAGGGGATTTGATGTGTTTCCCCGTCTTATCAAAAGCGGTGAGCTGGACAGAATTCTTTTAAGACCCCGTAACGAAATGTTTCAGGTCCTTGCATCGGATATGGATTTTTCCCGTATCGGCAGGCTTTTGCAGGCGGTGGTAATGCTTGTTTATGCATTCATCACCTGCGATATCCAATGGACGTGGCACAAAGCAGCCACGGTAGTACTTATGATACTGGGCGGCGTAGGCGTTTTTACGGGGCTGTTCGTGCTTTTTGCGGCGTTCAGCTTTTTCACCATCGAGGGGCTGGAGTTTATGAATATCTTTACCGATGGCTCCCGTGAATTCGGTAAATATCCCGTTTCCGTGTACGGAGAGGGAATGCT
>JAFOBR010000001.1 GCA_017381715.1 Clostridia bacterium | reverse complement strand
GTTCTTTATCGTACACGAGGACAGCGAAGACAGTCTTGACGGCAAGTACGCCGCTTTCGGCCACGTTATAAGCGGTATGGAAGTGGTGGACAAGATATGCGGAACCGTGCCCCAAGGCTACAACGGCGCCGTTGCCGAAGCAGACAAGCCCGTTATAAACAGCATTACCATAAGAACGGAACCGAAAAGCTAATTGCATTAAAATGAAAAACGCCCGAATATTCGGGCGTTTTTCATTTTAACTGTTCTCTTAATTTTTCTATTACACGTTTTTCCATACGGGATATTTTTACTTGTGTACAGCCTAATATTTTTCCCGTTTGCTGTTGTGAAAGACCGCGGTAAAAACGGCACTCCACCAGCACGCGCTCCTCTTCCGGCAAAGAGTTGACCGCTTGCGCAAGGGCGATACTTTCCGTAAGGGGCGCCATGCAGTCCTCTCCCACGTATTCCTCCACCGTTTTGTCCCCCACGGGCGAAGAAAAGGAAAGTATGGGCAAAGCGCAATCCAGAGCTTCCAGAGTTTGCTCGCGGGTAAAACCGCATTTTTCGGAAAGTACTTGCACCGTTGGCTCGCACCCTGTTTCCGAAATATGATCTTCTCTTGCTTTAAGTACAATTCTTCCCCGTTTTTTAAGTTCGCGGGACACCTTAACGGTACCGTCATCCCTTAAAAAACGCTTTATTTCCCCCATAATCAACGGAACGGCATAGGTAGACAAAACGGTTTCTCTATCAAAAGAAAAACCACGTATGGCTTTTATAAGCCCTATTACGCCCAGCTGAATAAGATCATCGGTTTCGGCACGGTCACGAAAGCGGAAGGCTATAGATTTTACCAAGCCCATATTCTCTTTTACAAGAATATCCAAAGCCTCTCTGTCCCCTTGCTGTGCGGAAAGGATCAATGATGGGGTATCAGGACTGCGGACGAACAATTTTCTTCACCAGCCGTACGGTAGTTCCTTTTCCCACACGGGAAGAAACTGTCATTTTATCGCAAAAGCTTTCCATAATGGTAAATCCCATTCCGCTTCGCTCTCCGCCGGTATCCGTGGTATATAAAGGCGTTACCGCTTTGGATATATCCTCTATACCGCATCCTTTATCACGGACGGTGATAACCGTTTTTCCATCCGGATAATAAGCACCCGTTATGTAGATCGGGCAGTAATCGGTCTTATCGCGGTATGCGTGGACTATGCAGTTTGTAACCGCCTCGCTTACCGCAGTTTTTATATCCGCAAGATCTGCCACGGTAGGGTCTAATTGGGAAACGAAAGCCGCCGCCACCATTCGTGCATAGCCTTCGTTAATACTTTTGGCGGGGAATTCCGCCTTGAAACGATTAAGCGGCGATATACTCATTTTCTTTCCTCCTTTTTTATGGGCATAAGGGTGTCTATTCCTGCAAGGGTCAATACCTTTTCCACCCGTTCCGATGGGTTCACCACCACAGCGCTGCCGCCGCCTGCTTTCATTTTTTTAAGTCTGCCCATTACCAGTCCCAAGCCCGATGAATCGCAAAAGGAAATATCCGAAAGGTCTAAATTAAGCCCTGTGGCTTTTACACGGTCTATTTCCATATCGATCTCGGAACGGGCTATCGCCGCAGTGTGATGATCTATTTCTCCATGCAGAGATGCGGTAAGTGTGGTTCCTCTTAATTTGTAATCAATATGCATATTCTTTACCTCCCGTACGTATAATACTATATTCTATATGCGTATTTTGTCCGAAAAAGTAGACTGCAATACATAAAAAACGGCTTTTCCCTTGTTTTTAAGGAAAAAGCCGTTATTTTTTAACGTATTATTAAAATTCGCCGCAGATTATCTTTTCGCGGGTCTTGTCTGCTTCGGTAACGTAAAGTCTGTACCAAGTCATAAATGCGATAACTGCCCAGATCTGACGGTAGTAATCTCCCTTGCCGGAAGCGTGCTTTTCAAGCAGGCTTATAATGTACTGCTCGTCTATAAACTGAGGCGCAGGGTTATTTAAAAGAATATTTTTTGCCCAATCAAACAGCTCGTCCTTAAGCCAAATTCTTACGGGAACGGGGTATCCCTTCTTGGGGCGCACCACAGTTTCGCTGTTAAGGAGATCGGAGAAGGTATCTCTTAAAATATACTTGGTAGTGCCGTGGGATATCTTATCGCCGTCAAGCAAGCACTGCGCCGCCTTGAACACTTCTTTATCCAGGAAAGGTACTCTGGCTTCAAGAGAGTGCGCCATAGAGAGTCTGTCTCCCTTAACGAGAATATCCGAAGGAAGCCAGCAGTTAAGATCGCAATGCTGCATCTTTTGCAAAGGAGTGTAGCCTGCGGCAGATTCAAAGATAGGAGCGGTGCGCTGGGTAAAGTGCACGTCCTTATCAAAGGTGCGCAGGAAACGTGATTTTTGCTGTTCGGTAAATATAAAGGAACCGCCTACAAAACGCTTTTCTATAGGAACGCATCCGCGGGTGATATAACCCTTGCCCTTCATTCCGTCGGGCATCATATTTGCCAAAAATAAAAGAAAGCTCTTTATAAATTCAGGGAGAGAGTTCATACGCGCGCTGGGTGCGGCGGTAGCATACTGACGGTAGCCGCCGAACAATTCGTCGCTTCCCTCTCCCGAAAGAATGGTCTTTACGTGCTTTGACGCTTCCTCGGAGATAAGATATATCGCCACAACGGAAGGGTCTGCCACGGGAGAATCAAGATGATATATAGTCTTTTCAAACCCTCTTTTAAAATCCTCTACCGTTGCACGGAGGGTTATATGGTCAATATCCAGATGGGCGGAGATTCCGCAGGCATCCTCTATTTCGGAAAATCCCTTAACGTCAAATCCTACGGTGAACGCCTTTATACCCGGCTGAAGCTTGGAAGCAACTGCGGTGATAATGGCAGAATCCACACCCGAAGAAAGGAAGCTTCCTACGGGCACGTCTGCCAGCATATGATACTGCACAGAGGTTTCCACCGCTTGGCGGAGAGCTTTTTTGCGGGAATCGTAGGTGCCCGTGCGATCGGGAGTGAACACCGGCTTCCAATAAGAGAAGGTTTCGCGGCTGTCACCTTTAACAAGCATATAAGAGCCTTTTGGTACGCTCTTTATATCTCCCCCCACCGTATCCGGCTCGGGCACGAACTGGAAGGAAAAATAATGCTGTAAAAGGGTGTTATCCACAGAAAAGCCTTCGTATTCGCTGTCTGCGAAAAACGCTTTCATTTCGCTGGCGAAAACGATTCTGTCTTTTTCTATGCGGTAATAAAGAGGCTTTATGCCAAAGGGATCTCTGCCCGCCATAAGCGTGCCGGTTTCTTTATCATAAATAAGAAAAGCGAACATACCACGCAGACGGGAAATAAAGCTTTCTCCGTAAATAGAGTACAGACGTACCATTACCTCTATTTCCGAATTGGATTCAAAAGTTTCCCCTTTTTCCAAAAGTCCGTCTCTTAATTCAAGATAATTATATACCTCACCGTTATAAACGCAGGAATAGCGTCCGTCGGGAGAAACGTAAGGCTGGGTGCCACCCTCCAGGTCTATAATGGAAAGACGGCGGAAGCCAAAGCACACCTTGTCCCCCGTATAGCCTTTATCAAGGTCGGGACCGCGGTGGCGTATTACATGGGACATCGCCTTTGTATCCGCAATATCCTTTTCGGTAATACCGCTGTTATTTAACATTCCTATAAATCCGCACATAGATTTACTTTTTCCTCCGGATTTTCTACGCAGCCGCGAACAAAGTTTACGTTTGCGTTAATAATAGCGCCTACGGCGATAAGTGCAACGATCTGGGGCAGTACCAAATATCCTCTCAACAGAGGCAGCGTATAGCTTACAAAATATATAAAGCCGGAAGCGTATACGGCAATTTTTACGGAATACATAAGCTTTGCATTGTGTTCGCCGCAAATTTCCAAAACGTATCCGTTGAATATTTTTTCACACATTTTTGCAATAAGTATAAAGGACACAAATTCCGCCAGTCCGATAATGCCGCATATTACCACGTCTGTCCACACAAGCTGGGAAAAGAATTCTATGGTAAGGTCCACGCTCAGAGCACGGTATACGTACGCGCCGATCTGCACGGCAAATGCGTATAGGACCACGGGTATGGAAAAACGCTTGTAAAGCTGTTTTTTGAGAGGGAATCCCAAAGCGGCAACACCCAACAGCAGTAATGCGGTGGCTACAAAATTGGGAAGCATACTGCGGTAGCCGAAATCGAAATTAAAAAAGAATACGAGAGCCACCATAACTATACGGGCGGAATTTTTAAACCAAGACGATGTCTTTGCCCGAAGGTTGCGGGAATATCCATCACCGTAGGAAGCGGAAAGCGAAGCGACGAAAGCCTCGTCTTTGCGCAGTTTTTTAAACATTCCGTTAAGGCTTATTCCCCACCACACACCGGCTATGGTTACTATGAGACCGTTAAGCAGATGGAAATAGTTTTTAAGCCCCGCTATGCTGTAAAACAGCTCCGCATTGGTTATATCCGTATGAGCCGCAAGCTCAAAAAGGGCAGCGCATTCCGGAATTATGTTCATTAACACACGGAGCACCACAAAGACAATGCAAAGGGCTTTCGCTCCGTCAAATATTTTAAGGCTTTCCCCATCCCCCTTGCGGGAAACGGAATATGCAAGTCCTTCGTAAAAGCTTGAAAAGACAAGTATTAAAAGAAGTCCCTCTATAACGCCGAAAAAGGCAGATGCCGCCAAGGTATCGGAAGACACCACGCTTTTATACAGAGTAGGAGTCAAAACAAGCTTTATTCCCTCTATGGCGGCGAGCAAAAGCAGGCGGCTGCGGGCGGTTTCTATTCTACTTTCGGTATAAGAAAGCTCGGTAAGCGCCAGCCATAAGCACAGACAGCCAAAAACGTCCGGCAGAATATCCACCACACCGAACACGGGGTTGGCAAGAAAAATTATTCCCACTGCCGCAAGGGGCGAAAAGAAAAACGGTAAAGACTTGTTTTTTGCCATTGGGTTACTCCTTTGAATTTTCTCTGTTCTCCTTTGCTATTTGAGACGGGGTGGTTATTTTTGCACCGCAGGAAAGCAGGAAAAGTATTCCGCAGGCAATAAGCAGGTATTTGAACAGAGCAAGTATACCTACCATAACCGTATTTCGCATAAAGGGTAATACAAGCACCAAAAAGGTCCACAGATAATACATAACCGACATAAGAGCGTTTCGCAAGGCGGAGGACGCCAATTTTTCGTCATCCCCCGAAAGAGCGATAGCTCTTATACGGATACAAAAATACCATATCATTGCCGCAGAAAACACAAAATGCATTACGTTAAGACAGTTTACGGCAAGATTCCCTTGGGGCAGTATTTTAAAAAGTGTAAGCCCCGAAACCAGAGAATACGGCAGGTTGAGCAAAGCAAGGCAGGCGCACACGTTAAAATCATCGTGTATGCGGGATAATTTTCTGCATCCTGCAAATATGAGCAGATATCCCACAACGCCGAAGCCCGCCTCAACTCCTATAAGCAGGGCTAATCCCACCAGAATTATGCCGAATCCCATGGTTATTCACCCTTGGAAGCGCTTGCGGGAGAACCGCAACACTTTTTGTATTTTTTACCGCTTCCGCAGGGGCAGGGATCGTTGGGGCCCGCCTTTTCGGGAGCCTTTTTAACGGTGCGGTTTACAGTCTTATCTCCCTTGAGTCCGGCAGTACCGTCCACAAGCACCTGCTTACGCTCCACTACTCTTCTGGGCGCAACGGTAAGCACGCCTCTTACGGTCTCTTCACGGATGGTGGCGATCATTTCCTCAAACATATCGCTTCCCTGAAGCTTGTACTGGGTAACGGGATCTCTCTGGGCGTATGCGTTAAGTCCGACACTGGAAATAAGATCGTCCATAGCGTCGATATGCACTACCCAGTTTCTGTCAACACGCAAGAGAAGCTCTCTGCGCTCTATTTCACGGAATACTTCGGGAGTAAATATCTGCTCCTGCATTTCGTATCTCTTTTCCGCACGGTTTATTAAAAGCTCGGAAATATCGTCTTTTTCAAGCTTTTCAGCTCTTCATCGGTGTAGCGGAAGTCATCTTCGCCGCAGAGCACACCCATAAAGTGAGCACGCAAGCCCTCAAAATTCCATTCATTTGCATCGTCAGCAGATGTAAACTGATCAACACCGCCGTAAACGTAATCCTCCACCATCTTCCAGATAGTGTTTTTAAGGTCCTTGTTATCCAATACGTCGTTACGCTGCTTGTAAATAAGCTCACGCTGGCGGTTCATTACGTCATCGTACTGAAGCACGTTTTTACGGCGCTCGTAGTTGTTGCCCTCAAGACGCTTTTGTGCTGTTTCTACGCTGTTGGAAAGAAGCTTAAGATCAATAGGCTGGTCATCGGGAATATTTGCGGCAATTGCCTGAATTCTGTCACCGCCGAACAGACGCATAAGATCGTCCTGCATGGAAAGATAAAAACGGCTTTCACCGGGGTCGCCCTGTCTGCCGGAACGGCCGCGGAGCTGGTTATCTATACGGCGGCTTTCGTGACGCTCGGTACCAAGAATAAACAAGCCGCCCGCTTCAAGCACGCGCTTCTTTTCTTCATCGGTAACAACACGCTTTTCCGCTTCTATTTCCTTAAAGCGGGCGCGGGCGGCAAGGATACCTTCGTCTTCCGTAGCGCCGAATTCGGTGGATTCAAAGATCTGCTCTTCGGTAAATCCTTCCGTACGCATCTGCGCCTTTGCAAGATATTCGGAGTTACCGCCAAGCATAATATCCGTACCTCTGCCCGCCATATTGGTGGCGATGGTAACGGCGCCGAACTTACCTGCCTGAGCGATAATTTCTGCTTCTTTTTCGTGGTTTTTAGCATTGAGCACGTTGTGCTTTATACCGTTTTTGGCAAGAACCTTTGATAAAAATTCGCTCTTTTCAATGGATGCTGTACCCACAAGGACAGGCTGTCCCTTTTTGTTGCACTCCAACACCTGCTGAATAATTGCACGGTATTTACCGTTTAAGGTAGTATACATTACGTCGTTGTGGTCCTTACGTATCATAGGACGGTTGGTAGGTATTTCCACAACGTCAAGACTGTATATTCCTCTGAATTCTTCTTCCTCGGTAATAGCGGTACCCGTCATACCGGAAAGCTTGTTATACATTCTGAAGTAGTTCTGGAAGGTAATGGTTGCCTGAGTCATATTCTCCTTTTCAACGGTTACGCCTTCCTTGGCTTCTATTGCCTGATGCAAGCCGTTGGAATAACGTCTGCCGGGCATAATACGTCCCGTAAAGGAGTCTATAATGAGCACTTCCCCATCACGCACTATATAATCCACGTCGCACTGCATAACACCGTGAGCTCGGATAGCGTTGTTTATATAGTGAACGAGATCTGTATTTTCGTAATCACCGAAATTGGTTATACCGAAATGCTCTTCCGCTTTTTTGATACCGTTACCCGTAAGCACCGCATTGCGCGCCTTTTCGTCAACGATATAATCCTCTTCCAAGTCCTCATCGGATTTTTTGGAATCGTTTTCCTTTATACGCAGGCATTTAAGACGGCGTACGAATCTGTCTGCTTTTTCATACATATCCGAGCTTTTTTCACCTGCACCGGAAATAATGAGAGGAGTACGGGCTTCGTCGATAAGTATGGAGTCTACCTCGTCCACGATAGCGAAATTATGGCCTCTTTGAACCTGATTTCTCTTGTATACCACCATATTATCACGAAGGTAATCAAATCCAAGCTCGTTGTTGGTGCCGTAGGTAATATCGCAGGCATAGGCTTCCTTACGCTGTGCGGGGGTGAGTCCGTTTACTATAAGTCCCACCGTGAGACCGAGAAAACGGAAAATGTTTCCGTTCCATTCGCTGTCACGCTTTGCAAGGTAATCGTTTACGGTAACAACGTGAACGCCCTTTCCCTCAAGAGCGTTAAGGTATGCGGGGAGGGTTGCCATAAGGGTCTTACCTTCACCCGTTTTCATTTCCGCAATTCTGCCCTGATGCAAAACGATACCCGCAAGTATCTGTACACGGAAAGGACGCTTGCCCAGAACACGGTCTGCCACTTCACGCACTACCGCAAAAGCTTCCGGCAAAATGTCATCCGTAGTTTCACCATTTGCAAGACGGGTGCGAAAAACATCTGTCTGGGATTTAAGCTCTGCATCGCTCATTGCGGAATATCTGTCTGCAAGAGCATCTATTTTATCTGCGATAACGCTTATTTTCTTTATCTGGCGCTGGCTGTAGGACGGAAAGAGGGATGAAAGAAAAGACATATGGGTAAAATCCTCCAATTACATTCTTAATCAGCTTATTATACATCAAAAAAACAGAAAAATACATACCTTTTTGTAAAAAGAATTGCATATTTAATAAAAATGTTATATACTACACAGGATAGAAAAGAGGTTTTACCGTTGAACGACATAAATATTGTGCTTTTGGAGCCGGAGATACCCCAGAACACCGGCAACATTTCCCGTACCTGCGCGGCAACGGGAGCTACTCTGCACCTGATCGAGCCTTTTGGATTTGAGATAAGCGACCGCACCTTAAAGCGGGCAGGGCTGGATTACTGGAAGTATCTTGACGTAAGATATTATAAAAACATAGACGAATTTTTTAAAGCAAACGAGGGTGAATATTTCTTTTTCACCACCAAAGCGGAAAATAAGTATACCGACGTTTCTTATAAAGAAGGCAAGGTATACCTTATCTTCGGCAAGGAAACAAAGGGTTTGCCGGAAGAGCTTCTTATACAGCACAGAGAAAGCTGTGTGAGAATTCCCATGCTGGACGAGATACGCAGTCTTAACCTTTCAAACGCCGCCGCCATTGCGGTTTACGAAGCGTTGAGACAAAGAGATTTTGAAGGTTTTAAAACCGAGGGAGATTTATTTAAATGAGCACCGTAGCGGCAATATCCACCCCCAGAGGAAAAGGGGGAGTTGCACTTATACGAATATCCGGTGAAGACGCCTTGCAGGTTTGCCGCAAGGTATTTTCCCCTGCTTCCGGAAAGGATATTACCGAATACCCTGCAGGAAAAGCCGTGCACGGATATTTTTACGATAAAGACGGAAATTTTGACGACGGTATGGCAACCTTGTTTATTGCTCCCCGTTCATTTACAGGTGAGGATACTGCAGAGCTGTGCTGTCACGGCGGAAATTTGGTGCAGGAAAAACTGCTTAAAGCCTGCTTTATGGCAGGGGCTGTTCCCGCAGGTGCAGGTGAATTTACAAAAAGAGCATATATAAACGGCAAAATAACTCTTTCCCAAGCGGAAGCGGTAGGCGGACTTATTGATGCACACAGCGAAAGATATCTCCACGTAAGCCTTCGCCAGCTTGACGGCAAGATGAGCGAAAAAATAAATTCGCTTTGCAACGATCTTATTTTAACCGCCGCCACCGTATATGCGTTTATAGATTATCCCGATGAGGATATGACAGATATGTCAGTTCCCGACATGCTTACGCGGCTTAACAAGGTAAAAGCAGAGCTTGTTTCCCTTGCGGGTACTCACAAGTTCGGCAAAGCCATATCCGAAGGTATACCCACGGTTATTGCAGGCAAGCCCAACACGGGTAAATCCACGCTTATGAACCTTTTGTGCGGTACCGACAGAGCCATAGTAACGGATATTGCAGGCACTACCCGAGACGTTATTACCGAGCAGGTAAAGGTGGGTGACGTGCTTTTAAACCTTGCAGACACGGCGGGAATAAGAGAAAGTAATGAAACCGTTGAAGCTGCGGGAATTAAAAGAAGCATAAAGGAAATAGAAAAATCCACCCTTATTATCGCGGTATTTGACAGTTCATCCCCTCTCACCGAAGAGGACGAAGAGCTGGTTTCATTGCTTAAAGGAAAAGAAGACCGCGTTATAACGGTATTGAATAAATGCGATAAAGAATGCCGCGCCCAATCTCCCCTGCCCAACCCCATATATATGTCTGCGGCGAAGGGCGAAGGGTTTGATAAACTGCAGGAAAAGATACTTGCCTTTGCAGGCGCTGCCGAAGCGGATACTCAGGATATAGTGGTTTCCGCAAGACAGTATTCCGCTATTGAGCGTGCTCTTGAAAATATCGAAGACGCCATAAACGCTCTTGACGGATTTACTCAGGATATTGCGGGAGAATGTATTGAACGTGCCATCTCCGCATTGGGCGAAATTGACGGCAGAACCGCCGCTCTGGAAATTGTAAACGAAATTTTTTCACATTTTTGCGTAGGTAAATAAATATGAGTTATACAGCGGAAAATTACGATATAATTGTTGTGGGTGCAGGTCACGCGGGAATAGAAGCGGCGCTTGCCTCCGCCCGAATGGGTTTGAAGACGGCGCTGTTCACCCTTACCCTTGACCTTGTGGGCAATATGCCCTGCAACCCTTCCATTGGCGGAACGGGAAAGGGGCATCTGGTTTATGAGGTGGACGCTTTGGGCGGCGAAATGGGAAAAGCCGCCGACCACGCTATGCTTCAAAGCCGAATGTTGAATTCCAGCAAGGGTCCCGCAGTACATTCCTTAAGACTGCAGGCGGACAGAGTTGCATACAGAAACTATATGACAGAAGTGGTGGAAAGTACACCTAACCTTACCCTTATTCAGGCGGAGGTTACGGGAATTACCGCAGAAGACGGATGCATTACCGGCGTTGACACCGCTTTTGGAGGACACTTCCCTGCAAAAAAGGTTATAATTGCCACGGGAACATCCCTTAAAGGAAAGATAATTGCGGGTGAACACGCATATTCATCGGGACCCGATAACAGTATATCAGCAGACAAGCTTTCCCAAACGCTGGAATCAAACGGAATAAAGCTTACCCGATTCAAGACGGGTACTCCCCCCAGAGTGCACGCAGATTCTCTGGATTACGATAAAATGGAAAAGCAACTTGGGGATGAATTTGCCACACGGTTTTCCGATGAGCGTTCAGGCGTAAACAAGCGGGAATGCTATATTACCTACACCAACCCCGAAACGCACCGTATTATTAAAGAAAACCTCCACCGTTCCCCGCTTTTTTCGGGAGTGATAAAGGGAACGGGACCCAGATACTGCCCCTCTATCGAAGACAAGGTAGTCCGTTTTTCCGATAAAGAAAGACACCAGATCTTCGTTGAGCCTATGGGCGAGCACACCAAGGAAATGTACCTGCAGGGACTTTCTTCATCCCTGCCGGAGGAAGTGCAAAAGCAGATAGTTCATTCCATAAAAGGGCTTGAAAACGCAGTGTTTATGCGCACCGCGTACGCTATTGAATACGATTGCGCAGACCCCACTCAATTGCACCCCACATTGGAGTTTAAAAACTTAAAAGGTCTTTACGGAGCAGGACAGTTCAACGGCTCCTCCGGCTACGAGGAAGCGGCGGCGCAGGGAATTGTTGCGGGTATGAACGCAGGTCTTGCCGTGCTGGGCAAAGAGCCTGTAGTGATCAAAAGAAGCGAAGGATATATCGGCACCCTTATAGACGATCTGGTTACCAAGGGAACCAACGAGCCTTACCGTATGATGACATCCCGAAGCGAATACCGCCTGCTTTTAAGACAGGACAACGCAAAGCAAAGACTTATAGAATACGGCAGATATGCAGGGCTTGTTTCCGATGAAAAATATGCCGAATACATCTCCCTTTACAAGGAAGTGGAGGATGAGATAAACCATCTCCGCACAAATTCCGTGCCCAAAACGGAGGCGCTGACACAGCTTCTTACCGAGAGGGGCTATGGTGAAAGCGAAGGCGGTATGCGTAAAGCGGAACTGATAAAGCGTCCCGCCATAACCCACGCAGATGTTTGCGCTCTTGACGGACGCAACGTAAAGCGTGAGGTTGCCCGCAGGGCAGAAACCGAAATTAAATACGAAGACTATATCAAAAAAGAGCTTGACGAGGTTAAACGTGTGAGCAAGCTGGAGGATAAGGCGCTCCCTGCGGATGCGGATTATTCCACCATTAAAGGAATACGTCTTGAAGCGGCGCAAAAGCTTAACGCCCTCCGTCCCGCTTCCGTTGGTCAGGCATCCCGAATATCCGGCATATCTCCTGCGGATATTTCCGTTTTACTGGTATGGCTTACTCAAAGGAAAAACAATGAAAAACATAATTGATATTACAAAAAAATATTCCCCCATATCCTTTACGGAGGAGCAGGAAAAGCAGTTTTACGCCGTGGCGGAAGGACTTAAACGGATAGAAGGAAACTTAAACGTAACCGACCTTAAGACCGACGAAGAAATAGCACTCCTTCACTTTGTAGATTCCCTCTCCCCTCTTAAAACCGGACTTTTTAAAAACAAAAAGGTTATTGACGTTGGCTGCGGAGGAGGTTTCCCTACCTTTCCTTTGGCGATATGCGCTCCCGACTGCCATTTCACCGGATTGGACAGCACCGCGAAAAAGCTGAGGTTTGTTGAAGAAACCGCACATGAAGCGGGTATTTCCAACATATCCACTCTGTGCGCCCGTGCCGAAGAAGCAGGCAAGGGCGGGCACAGAGAAAAATACGATATCGCCGTTTCCCGCGGGGTAGCACGCCTTAACGTGCTGTGCGAATGGTGTATGCCCCTTGTTAAAAAGGGCGGATATTTCGTGGCAATGAAGGGCAACCGCGGCAGAGAAGAGCTGGAGGAAGCAAAAAACGCCATAAAGGTTCTGGGCGGCGGTGAGGCAGAGCTTTTTGAGGCTCCCATCCCTGTTTTTGACAGAAGCCACACCGTTATAGTTATAAAAAAGATATCCTCTACCCCTGCCGAATACCCCAGAGCAAACGGCAGAATTATGAAAAAACCTTTATAAAGGCGGTAAAAATAAATGACAGAAAAACGCAACGCCTTGGGCCAGACAGAAGCGGAATTTCTCGCCGCATACGATGCAAGTAAATTTGAGCGTCCCTCCGTAACCGTGGATATGGTTATATTTTGCGAAAACAAGGTGCTTTTAATAAAACGGGCAAACCATCCCTTCATAGATACCTGGGCGCTCCCCGGCGGATTTGTGGAGCCTAATGAAACCTGCGAGCAAGCGGCATCCCGCGAGCTTATGGAGGAAACGGGAGTTGAAGCATACCCCGATCAGTTAAGAGTGTATTCCGATCCCAAAAGAGATCCCCGCACACGCATAATCACCGTAGCATTTACCCAAGTGCTTGAAAAAATGCCGAAAGCAAAAGCGGGCGACGATGCGGCGGACGCAAAATGGTTTGATATTTCCGTAAACGAAAATGGCTTTACCCTTTCTCACGGCGAAACGGTACTTACCCTTTCCCCCGAAGGAAAGAGCGAGGATATCGCCTCCGACCACGGAAAAATTCTTACAGACGGATATAAAAAACACTTTGCATAATCAAAAATGCACGGGTCTTCCGTGCATTTTTTGTTATTTTATAAGCAGTTTATAAAGCGTTGGCTCGAATCCGAATTCGTTTATGACCGCGTTTATCTCGTCCAGTGCTTTTTGCTTTACTACCTGAGGGGTAGACGGACGTTTTACGGCGCGGATAAGGATATTTTTCGGGGTGTGGTCAAGCTCGATAAATTCCATTATCTGTGTCTTATAGCCGCAATATTCAAGTATATTCCCTCTTACCGCATCGGTGGCGAGGGAGCAAAAACGCTCTTTGATAATTCCGTAACGGGAAAGAAGCTTTAAGGAAGCGGGGTTCATTTGCTCGTTCAGCTCGTGCTGACAACAGGGCACGGAAAAGATCATTTTTGCACCCCAGCTTACAGCGTTATACAAAGCGTGATCGGTGGCGGTATCACAAGCGTGGAGAGTAACCACCATATCCACCTCGAAAGGCGCTTTATAGCCGTTTATATCCCCAAGCTCGAAGCGCAAACCGTCATAACCGTATTTACGGGCAGAGGCTTCGCATTTTTCTATTACCTCTTTTTTAAGGTCAAGACCTATCATATTCACCTTTTTGCCCTTAACGGCGGTAAGGTAATAATATAAAATAAAGGTGAGATAGGATTTGCCGCAGCCGAAATCTATTACGTTTAAGGTTTCCGAAGGATATGCGGAAATTTCATCGTCCACGGTTTCCAAAAAGCGGTTTATCTGCTTGTACTTGTGGTACATGGCGTTTATTACCTTGCCATCCTTGGTAAACACTCCCATATCTATAAGCGGAGGGATATTTTCTCCTTGGGAAAGGATATAGTTTTTTTCTCTGTTGTGCTGTGTGTCACCCCCTGATTTAAGGGAGGTGTTTCCTTTTACGGAATATCTGCTTACCCCTTTTTTGGAAATAAGCAAGATATGTTCTTTGTTTTCTCCAAATCCGTTTACCTGCTTGTAATTGCCGTATACAAGCTGGGCACAGCGAAAAGCAAAATCTGTTTCCGAAACGTTTTCGTGAAACACCTGCTTTTGGGTGTATTTGGAGATCTGAAATCCAAAGGGCTTTTTGTCTGCAGTTATCTTTTTATATTCCGCCGTTTTGGAAACGGGATTGCTTATAACAAAGGCAGCTGCTCCCAGTGACACGGCTTTTTCAAATTATTCGCGTATGCTTTCCATTTTTATTCTTCCTCACAGAAAGGCAGTTCTGTCATACGGAGCTTGGCGCATCCGTAAGGGTATAATTCCACCTCGGTTATTTCCCCTTTGCCCACACGGCTTTCGGGATATTTTGCACAGACGGTATCGTATCCGTCCTCATATCCCCAAGCAATCTCTTTCACCTTTGCTTTTACGGTAACGGGAGGATTTTGGGAAGAAAAAGGAGTTTCCCATACATCACGATATTCCGCTTCAAGAGCAGTATCCGCAAAGCCGAACTGCCAAGGGGTTTCGGGGTAATATTCGTAATCGCAGTAAGGGAATTTGCGCTCCACTCCGTCCCGCTCGTATTCTTTTTTAAGGGTGTGATATTTTATGGGCAGGGAGAACAAAAGGGAACCCATTTCCACCGTGTTAAGACCGCCCGCACGTTTTGCAAAGACAGGCGTTACGTCAAAAGATACGGTTACAACGCTCTCTTCCCCTGCGGAGAAGGTTAACAAAACCTCATCTGTATCGTACTTTTCGCCGTTAACGGTATAGTTTTGAGCAAAGGAAGGAACACGGAGAGTAAGAGTAAAATCCTTGCCCGATTTTACGGTATATTCAAAGGTGTTTTTAAAGGGATATTCGGTTTTAAGAGAAATATATATATCCTCTGTTTGCAAAACAGAAGGAACGGGAACGAGGTTTACCACGTTATCCCCGTTATGCATAAAGGCAGACAACACAAGCTTTGGCCAGCCCTGACCGAAGTTTGCCGTACAGCACCCGTAGTTGGGCTCCAGACCGAAAAGATGGGCTTCGCTGTTGTTGGTACGGAAAACGGATTTTCCGGGGAAGCGTATGCAGGAAATCTGGTTACTTTGCTGAACGTACTGGTGCGCCCACATATCGTCGCTTATGGCGGCGGGAAGTGCGTTGAACGCAATCTTTTCCAGACGTTCCGCCCACTTTTTATCACCCGTAAAGGCGTACAGAAGCTCGTATGAATACATAAGCTCAACCACCGAGCAAAGCTCTGCGCCCTGAATGGGGCTTACACCGGAAAGGCATTCGTCCCCCGTGAACACGCCTGCGGGCATACCATTGTATTTTTCCAGAATATCGTAGTGTTTTTGTGCTTTATCCGTATACTGCTCTCCCAAAAGAGCGCAGGACACCGCTTCGGATTTAAGCATCATTGCAAGGTTAACTATGTGGGTATCAAACCGCCACCAGTTCATAGGGCGTTCCCAAAGATGGGTTACGGTATCGTAATCCATGCCCTGCTCTTTAAGTATGCGGGCAAGATCTAAAAGCCATTCTTCGCCGCAACGGGAATACAAAAAGTCGATAGCGATAAATCCCTCGTACCAACGGTATTTTCCCCACTCAAACAGCTTTACCGTGCCGTTTTTGAGCAGTTCGTGGTAGTTTTTAAGCATTTTATACAGCGCATCCACAGCCTGCTCTTTGCCGGAGCATTGGTAATACACCGTAAGCACCTTGGAAAGAAGCAACACCGCCCAGGTATCGTAAGACGGGCGTTTTTCCTCTTCGCAGGGGCACAGCCATCCGTCGGGCTGTTGGAAGGCGAGTATGGAATCCATATACTTATCCGCAACGGAGATAAGCTCTTTGTCTTCAAGTAAATACGCAAGGGGAATAAATCCGTCCAGCCAGTAAGGGACACGCTCCCATCCCTCCGCCGTACCGCCGATCCACTTGCTGTCCCGTACGTCGGGCCAGACCTTGTGTAAGTTGCCGCAAAGGGACTGCGCCTGTATTTCAAGCTGACGCTTTACCCAGCCCAAGGGCTTTATTTCATTGGAAGTGTAAAAAGACCAGTTTTTCATAAAACACACCTCGCATACTGTTGATAGCCGTATTTTAACACATAAAGGCAATAAAATCAACAAAACTCTTGCTTTTATTTCTCTTGACAAACGCGGCGATTTGTTATATAATCATTTGGCAATTTAATATAGGGATATAGCCAAGCGGTAAGGCAACGGACTTTGACTCCGTCATCTCGCTGGTTCGAATCCAGCTATCCCTGCCAAAAATCTCCTCGGATGAAGTTCGGGGAGATTTTTACCTTTTCACTTTTCACTTGTCACTCTTCACTTTTCACTAAATTCGTCCGAGGAGATTTTTGGCAAAGTAATAAGTAATAGTGAATAGTGAAGAAGTAAGGTAGCTTTTCGCTGTGGCGAAAAGCATTTTTTTATAGGTTGAAAAGTAATAGGTTTTATGATAAAATGTAATAAAGTCATAAAGAGGTATGCAGTTGATTTTTAATCGAAATTATGATATGATAAAAACACGAAAGGCGGTGATACGAATGACAAAGCAAGACCTTGTTGAGAAATTAAAACCCTTTTTGGGCGAAAGCAAGATCAATTATTCAATATTGGATTTAAACATCCCCTCCGATATTCCGACCGCCCTGCTGTATAGCACAAACGACCTTTGGCTGAACAAAAAGCAGTTTGATGCATTGATGGATATTACTTCTTCTTACAAGGCTCTTTATATTGCGCAAAACGATTCCGATGAAACATTTCGGTTTGACCTGCCAATGTCCTACGAGGAATATATAAACTTGAATCTTTATTCGGTATCTTTTATCACATCCGATAAATTTGATTGGGTTATTGTAATTGAAGAAGGGCTTGAATCCGGAATCGGAGTTATGATAGGCGACCTCCACTTTATCAATAATTTCAATACTCTGTATTCGGACAGCTTAACGGATATTTACGAATTGATTTCGTTTCATTACAGAGATCAAGCAAGAAATCCCAAATCGATTCAAAATTTGATAAAGCTTTTATCTTTCGTACACACGTTACCCAAAAAAGAATAACCGAAAAAAGCGGTTTCACAAAAAGAAACCGCTTTTTTACGAATTTTCCAAACCCGATTGTATCTCGTACCGTTTTGTGATAAAATACAGGCAGAAGACATTTTTTGGAGATATCCGCTATGTTTCTTATTTTTAAACAGCTTTTTATACTGTATATATTTTTGTTTGCGGAAGTGTGATGCAATACTTTTGAAGGACGTGAAAATATGAAATTAAGAATACTTGATTATTTAAAAGATGTAAAAGAATATAACGGTGTTGCCTTATCCGCAAAGTTTCAATGCACTTGCGGTTCAAACAAATTTGAATTTTCACACACAGGTAAACAGACCAAGGGCATTTTATCCCCATTTATTATCAAGAAAAAAGGACAGCTGGTTTTAAAAGCAACCTGTCCAAACTGTCGCAGTTCCTTTATCGTATATGATTCAACAAAAGATGGGTCTAACATTTCCGATAAAAGTTCTTCGTATGAATTTATGCCATTCACTTCAAAATCATTACCGAACAACCTATCGGTGGTAATAAAATATAATTATTTTCCGGAAAAATTCAAAACAGGAGAATTTTATTCCAATGAATTTGAAAATTGCTTTATATATATCATCGATGAAAACGGAAAAGAAGGAAAAGCTTTGATCGAAGAATAACACAGTAAAAAGGAGTGCTTATGAAAAAAACAGCTTTTTTCCTCGCCATTCTGCTTTGCATTACGCTTGCTTCCTGCACGGGACAAAAGGCGAAAATATATAAAACTATGGAAAAAATCGACGTAAGTGCCGAATACACGGCGTTTCATATAATGGTAACGAATTTATCCGATCCCACGCTGTATACCGAGCAATATCCCGAAGAATACAGCGCCCTTGCGGAGTTTGGAAAAGAGGGTGTGCCTTATATTCTTTCCTACACTTTGGAAACGCCTTTGAATTCACTGAACGCCGCGTTCTTCGTGTTCTGCTGTTACGATATTCTGGGTATCGACGATTGGCTGATACCCGAACCCCTGGGCAATATCGAAGCTCACATTACGGCGTTGCAGGAGTATATTGATTCAAACGAATAAGGGATTAGGTAATAACGGAAAACCCCAAGGAGAGATACGCAGATGTTTCTTGTATTCAAACAGCTTTTTATACTGTATATATTTTTGTTTGCGGGATGGGTTATAGGAAAGCGGAAAAAGGCGGTAAGCGGGGATATTTTATCCGTTCTTATTGTAAACCTTTTACTGCCCTGTAAGATATTCAACACCTTTGCAAACAATTTTACGGTGGCGGATTTTAAAGAAAAATACATATTTTTACCCGTATCCGCAGTACTTCTGCTGATTTTGGTTATTGCCGCTTACTTTGCATCAAAGCTGATTACAAAGCACCCTTATGAACGGAAAATATACAGATATTCCTTTGCCATTTCCAATTACGCATACCTTGGCTACGCTCTGATCGAAGGAGTGTTCGGCGAAGAGATGCTTTCAAACTTTATCTTTTTTGCCATTCCCTTTATTATTTATACCTACACTGCGGGATACGCAATGCTTACGGGAGGTAAAAAACCTTTAAAAAGACTGCTCAACCCCATAACGATCGCTATTGTCCTTGGTATGATATGCGGAATGACGTCTGTAAAAATACCCGATGTCATCTCCTCTGTAACCTCTATG
>JAFOBR010000017.1 GCA_017381715.1 Clostridia bacterium | reverse complement strand
ACCCAAAACCATATTTCAAGGGGAAATATGGTTTTTGGGTGGAATTTGTTTTTGGGGCGATTCTACGCTCTTAAAACTATGCCGTGTTCTGCTTCAAGCTTTTTAAGCAGTTTGTTTATTGCGTTGTCCGCTTCGGTATCGGAAAGTGTTCTGTCGGAAGCACGGAGTGTGAGTCGGAACGCAACGCTCTTCTTTCCTTCGGGAACGCCCTTGCCCTTATAAAGGTCAAAAGCAACGATATTTTCAAGGGATTTTCCGCAATACTTCTTTGCCGCCGCATAAACGGTAGCGGCTGTTTGGCTATCGTCCATAAGCAAAGCGATATCACGCTCCATAGCGGGATATACAGCCAAAGGCTTGTAATCCTTCTTGCCGCTTGTGGTTGCGAGCGCTGCGGGAACGTTAATTTCCGCTGCGTAAACGGGTACGTCTATATCGAAATTCTCTGCCACGGTGGGGTGTATCTGACCCAGCACACCGATAACTACGCCTGCCTTGGAGATGACGGCGCATCTGCCGGGGTGGTAAGAGGGGTTGTTTTCCTCTGCTTCGATAACGTAATCGCGGATGTTCAGCTTATCCAAAAGGCCTTCTACGTATCCCTTAAGATCGTAAAAATCTTCGGAAGAATCAAAGAACGCCATGGTAAGCACCTTGTGTTCCTTGGACATTTCCGTTTCATCGGGGAAGTAAACACAAGCGTTTTCAAACAAATGACAGCTTGAAGCGCGCATGTTTTTGTTAAGGGCAACAACCTCAAGCATAGAGGGGAGTGCGGTGGTACGCATTACGGAAGTATCGTCGCCCAGAGGGTTAATAAGCTTAATGTTGTTTCTGCAAACGCTGTCCTCGGGAAGATTTATCATATCATACCACTTGGGAGATATAAAGGAATAGGTATAGACCTCGTTGAATCCGTATGCGGTCATGGTGGAAAGCATATTGGAAACAAACTTTTGCTCTTCGGTGTATTTGCCTTCTTTTGCTTCGGATCTGAAAAGGGTGGGAGTTATGTTTGTGTATCCGTAAAGACGGGCAACCTCTTCTGCGATATCTGCGGTGGTAACCACGTCGCTTCTGTAGGGAGAAACGATAAGATTTCCCTTGCCGTCTGCAATAAGATCAAGAGGTGCAAGCAGCTCGCTCTGCTTTTCAAAAGAAAGGTCGGTGCCAAGGAGTGCGTTTACTCTCTGCCAATCAAAGGGGATAACAGTAGGCTCTATATTTACGTTGCAAACGTCTATCATACCGTCAACAACTTCGCCGCAGCCGAGGAGCTGAACAAGCTCGCAAGCTCTTTCAAGGGCGGGAACGGTGTTAACGGGGGGAAGTCCTTTTTCAAACTTTGCGCTGGATTCGGTGCGCAGGTTAACTGCGCGGGAGGTAAGGCGGATATTCATTCTTGCAAAGTTTGCGGATTCGAATACCACGGTGTTGGTGGTATCAAGAATTTCGCTGTTTTCGCCGCCCATAATACCTGCAAGCGCTACGGGCTTTTCACCGTCTGCAATGCAAAGCATTTCGGTATTAAGCTCGTGTACGTTTCCGTCAAGAGTGGTGATCTTTTCACCTGCTTTTGCGTTTCTTACAATAATTTCCTTGGAGGAAATGTAGTTGTAATCAAAAGCGTGCATAGGCTGACCGTACTCAAGCATTACGTAGTTGGTAATATCAACTATATTGTTTATGGGACGTACGCCTGCGCTTCTCAGCTTGGCTCTGAGCCACAGAGGAGAAGGTGCGATCTTTACGTTCTTAATAACCTTTGCGGAATATCTGGGGCAAAGCTCGGCGTTTTCAACCTTAACGGAGATATAGTTGGAAATATCGTCTCCGTCATTTGCGGGCTTTACAACAGGCTTGTTTATGCGGAGATCAGTACCGAAGGATGCGGCAACTTCTCTTGCAATTCCAAGATAAGAAAGGCAATCGGGACGGTTAAAGGTAAGCTCGAACTCCATAAGAGTATCGTTGAGCAAGCAAACGTCACGGATATCGTCGCCGGGCTTGCAATCTTCTTTAAGGATAAATATACCGTCTTCAACAGCATAAGGGAAATCGTTTACCGTAAGTCCAAGCTCGCCCAGAGAGCACAGCATACCTTGGGAAACGACGCCTCTCAGCTTGCCGTTTTTAATAACCTTTCCGCCGGGGAGATGAGCTCCGTCAAGGCAGGCGGGAACCAGATCGCCCACAGAAACGTTCTGTGCGCCGGTAACTATCTGTACGTTTTCTTCCTTGCCTACGTCTACCTGACATATCCACAGATGGTCGCTGTCGGGATGGCGTTCCATGGCCATAACCTTACCAACAACCACGTTGGTAATATCCTCGCCCAGGATTTCATATCCTTCAACCTTGGTGCCGGTGTAGGTAAGCACTTCTGCAAATTCTCTGGGAGTGCAGCCAATATCTACGTATTCTTTAAGCCAATTAAGGGGTGTTTTCATTATACTGCTCTCCTTTCATTAAAACTGTCCGAGGAAACGGATATCGTTTTCATAAAGATGACGCATATCGTCAATGCCGTAGCTGGTCATAACAACACGCTCAATACCCATACCGAAAGCAAGACCGCTGTAAACTTCGGGGTCAATACCGCCTGCTTTAAGTACGTTGGGATGCACCAGACCTGCGCCCAAAAGCTCTATCCAGCCTTCGCCCTTGCACAGACGGCATCCCTTGCCGCCGCACACGAAGCAGGAAACGTCAACCTCTGCGCTGGGTTCGGTAAAGGGGAAGTTGTGGGGACGGAAGCGGGTTTTTGTATCGCTGCCGAACATTTCCTTTGCCCACAGCTCCAAAAGGCCCTTAAGGTCGCCAAGGGTTATATTTTTATCTATAACCAATCCCTCAAGCTGATGGAACATAGGGGAGTGGGTGGCGTCAACCTCATCGCAACGGTAAACTCTGCCGGGAGAGATTATTCTTATAGGGGGAGTCATAGTCTTCATCGCACGGATCTGTACGGGAGAAGTCTGGGTGCGAAGCAGGGTGGTGTCGTTGATATAGAAAGTATCCTGAAAATCTCTGGAGGGGTGGTCTGCAGGTGCGTTAAGTGCATCAAAATTGTTGTATGCGCTTTCAACCTCGGGACCTTCAACGATATCGAATCCCAATCCCACAAAGATCTCCTTCATACGGTTTTCAACCTGAGTAATGGGGTGAAGCTTGCCGATAGTCTTTACCTTTGCGGGCATAGTAACGTCAAGTTTTTCTTCAACAAGAGCATTTTTAAGCTCTTCGGAAGCAAGAGATGCACCCTTTTCCTCAAGAAACGCTTCTATGTTTGCTCTTACTGTATTGGCGTAAGCGCCGATAACCGGTCTTTCTTCGGGTGTAAGTGCGCCCATTCCGCGGAGTATTGCGGTAAGTGCACCTTTTTTGCCAAGATATTTAATTCTTACCGTTTCCAACGAAGCTTTGTCGGAAGCGGAAGCTATCTCCTGCGCGGCGGCAACAGAGATATTATCGAGTTGTGCTTTCATTTATGTTATTCCTCCGTAAAACTTACTGTTTTGCTATGTATTCCGATATTATTGCTGCTTTTTCTGCGGCAAAAGCGGCAAACTGATCAAAAGTCTTTTCGTCAGCCGCAAAATCGCTTATGGCTCTTATTATAACAAAGGGAACCTTGTTGTTAAAGCATACGTGGGCAATAGCCGCCCCTTCCATTTCGGTACAAAGGGCATCGGGATATTCAGCAAAAATATCCTCTCTCTGCTTTTCTGTAGAAACAAAGCAATCGCCGGTAACTACCGTGCCCACACGGTGGGAAATGTTGTTTTCTTTGCAGGCGGTCACCGCAGTATTAACAATATTCGTATCGGAATAAATGTACTTATCCCCAAGCATATCCACTATAATGGAAACGGGCTTGAAATCGTGGTATGCGGCTTTTTCGGCAATTATGATATCACCTATATTAAGTCCTTCCGCGAGTCCTCCCGCAGTGCCGGTGTTTATTATGCGGTGGGGGCAATATTTATCTATAAGACGCTGTGTAAGAGAAGCGGCGTTTACCTTGCCAATACCGCATTGGCATATTATCACGGTATCATCACCGTTTTCGGCAACAAAAATGCCCTTTTCGGTTTCTTTTGCGCCAAAGGTTTTGCAAAGTGTTTCCACTTCTATCTTCATAGCGCCGATAATGGCTGTGGTCATATTCTTACTCCAGATAATCCTTTAATTTTTTACTTCTGCTGGGATGGCGGAGCTTACGCAAAGCCTTTGCTTCTATCTGACGTATACGCTCACGGGTAATATCGAATACCTTACCAACCTCTTCAAGAGTACGGGGTCTGCCGTCCTCAAGTCCGAAACGGAGCTTAAGTACGCTTTCCTCACGGGGAGTAAGGGTTTTGAGCACCTCTATAAGCTGTTCGCGGAGCATCATGCTGTTTGCCGCTTCGGAGGGGGCGGGAGTCTTATCATCCGCAATAAAATCACCCAGATGGCTGTCCTCTTCTTCGCCGATAGGCATTTCAAGGGAAACGGGCTCTTGCGCAATCTTAAGTATTTCACGCACTTTTTCTGCGGGGATCTTCATTTCTTCCGCAATTTCTTCGTCGGTAGGATCTCTTCCCAGCTCCTGCAAAAGCTGACGGGAAACGCGAAGCACCTTGTTGATGGTTTCTACCATGTGAACGGGAACACGGATAGTTCTTGCCTGATCCGCAATAGCTCTGGTTATAGCCTGTCTTATCCACCAGGTAGCATAGGTAGAGAACTTAAATCCCTTGCCGTAATCGAACTTTTCAACAGCTTTCATAAGACCGAGGTTACCTTCCTGAATAAGATCAAGGAAGAACATGCCGCGGTTTACGTATCTTTTTGCAATACTTACAACCAGACGAAGGTTAGCTTCAACCAGCTGCTGTTTTGCAACGGTATCGCCGTTTACCATACGCTCTGCCAGCTCGTGCTCTTTTTCGGGAGTGAGCAGGGGAACCTTACCGATATCCTTAAGATACATTCTTACGGGGTCGTCCACCGCTACGCCTTCCTGGGCAAGCAGTACTTCAACCTCTTCGGGGTTATCGTCGATAGTGTCTTCAAAATCCTCATCGGGAAGCTCGAAAACAGAGGCGTCTATATCGTGGGTAACTTCTATTCCGCTGGATTCCAACGCATCAAATGTTTTTTCAAGTGCTTCCATGGAAGAATCGGTATCGTCCAATGCTTCCATAACTTCTGCGGCGGTAATACTTCCTTTTGCTTTCGATCTTTCGATAAGTTCAGCCGCGATCTGCTTTTGGGTTTTCTCCATTTATATTTCCTCCTTGCGGTTTGCTTTAATTCCTTTAATGTATTCGTTCAGTGCCGAAACGGGGTCGGCTTCTATTTTTTTATCGTATTCCCGTTTTTTGCTTTCCGTTTTCAAAACGTCTATAAGGGCATCCAAGGTAGATTGACCATTATCTGTAAACTGTGCTCGTTGGGCTATCATACGGGATACTGCGCCCAACTGCTGGGGGTCAAGTGTTCCGTTCTTGGAAAGCACCGCTTCCTTGCCTTCGTTAAACTCGGGCAAAAACAGTTCGAATATCTTTTTGCCGAAAGCGGTAACGAAATCCTCTGCTTTTAGCTTTTGAACGGCTTTTTGGGTTAGGTCGGGACGGGAAAGCAATATTCCCAGTATCTTTTCCTCTGTTGCCGCGGCGGCAGAAAACCGTATTTTATCGGTATTCACCCTGTCGCCATAGCCCATGGAGTTTCGTATTTCCTGCTCCTGAGTTTCTTTTTTTGCCTTTCTTTCGCTTGCTTTCGCTTTTCTGTTTGCGTCCTCCAAAAGGGATTTTTTTGAAATATCCATTTTTTCGGAAGCCCGTCCTGCGTAAACGTCCCGCTGGACCTCGGGCCAAAGGGTGGAAAGGAAGGTTGTCATTTCGTCGGCGGCGTGTAATTTTTGGTCGGGCAGGGTTATATCGTAACGGGAAAGGATCTCGTCTATCTTATAATCAACCTGACCGCTGGAGCCTTTCAGCTTTTGTCTGAATGCTTCTGCGCCGTGGGCTTTAATATATTCATCGGGGTCCTTTTCGTTTGCACCCAGATCAATTATTTTTGTGGAAACTCCCACTTGGTTAAGCAGGTCAATACCCTTCATAGTGGCTCTTCTGCCTGCTTTATCAATATCGTATGCCAGATATACCGTTTTTGCGTAACGGGCAATTATTCTTGCGTGTTCAGCAGTTATTGCGGTGCCTAAAGTGGCAATTGCGTTGCCGAATCCCGCTTGGTGCATAGCAATGGCATCTGGTGAGCCTTCGCAAAGAATAAGCGTGCCGTCATCGGTATTTTTGGCGATATTCAACCCGAACAGCACCCTGCTTTTTTTGAATATGGGCGTATCCGAGGTGTTAACATATTTTCGCTCGTCCTCTTCGTTGAGCCGCCTTCCCGAAAATGCCACCACTTCTCCCGTTACGTCAAAGATGGGGAACATTATACGGTTACGGAAAATATCAAAGGGGTTGCCTTTTTTGCTTATTCCGCAAAGGAAAGCGGTTTTAATCTCTTCCACCGTGTAGCCTTCGCTTAACAGCTTCTTGGTAAGTGCGTCCCAGCTGTCGGGCGCATAGCCTATACCGAATCTGCGCAGGGTGGTGGGAGAAAATTTGCGTTTTTCAAGCAGATACTGTCTTGCTTTTTCCCCTTGGGGAGAATTGAGCGCCGCCACAAAAAATCTTGCTGCGGTTTTGGTCACCCCGTAAATTCTGTCACGGTTTACGGTTTGCCTTTCCGCCCTGCCGTTTTCATCTTCCTCTATGGGGATTCCGGAAAGCTTTGCAAGATATTCTACGGCGTCTCTGTAATCCAGATTTTCTGCCCGCATTATGAAGCTTATAACGTCGCCTCCCGCGCCGCAGCCAAAGCAGTAAAAGCTTCTTGTTGCGGGGAACACGGTAAATGATGGGGATTTTTCGTTATGAAACGGGCACAGACCCACAACGTTGCTTCCCGCCCGTTTTAAGGTAAGATATCTGCTTATTATTTCTTCAATTCCGTTGCGGTTTTTAACTTCTTCTATAAACGCTTGGGAAAAAGCCATGGTCTGCACCTCCTTTTTGTTTGTTTTGGGTATATTATTTATATTGCCATACTTTTGGTATGAAAAGCTCTTCGTATTTTGTAAGTGCGTATCTGTCCGTCATGCAGGCGATATAATCGCATACAACACGGTCGATACCGTCTTCATCTATAAACTTGGAATATTCTGCGGGGAGCTTGTCCACGTTCTTTTTGTAGTAATCGTAAAGATGCTGTATCATCTCCACAACCTTGCCGTCTTCGCTTTTTGCCTTGCTGTTGTGGTAAACACGGCTGAACATAAACTCTCTCAATTCCATTGTAGCCTCCCCGCAAGGCTCGGTAAAACCTATATCGTTTTCTATTCCGTGAGCAACCACTGAGCGTATCATCGTGTCTATTCTCTTGCTGTGGGTCTCTCCCAGAACGTCGGTAAGATGCTTGGGGATATCCTCTTTGTTAAGTATTCCCGCACGGATCGCATCGTCAATATCGTGGTTGATATACGCGATACGGTCGGCATATTTTATTATCTGTCCTTCCAATGTCTTCGCTTTAAGCTTGCCCGTGTGGTTGACTATTGCATCTCTTACCTCCATGGTAAGATTAAGATTTTCCAGCTTGTCTGCAACACGCAAAGACTGCTCGTTGTGCTTAAATCCGTGGGGGCAAATTTCGTCAAGCGCTCTTTCTCCCGAATGGCCGAAAGGGGTGTGCCCAAGATCGTGTCCCAAAGCCGCCGCTTCCGTAAGGTCTTCGTTAAGATACAGATATCTTGCAATGGCGCGGGCTATCTGTGCGACCTCAAGAGTATGGGTAAGACGGGTGCGGTAATGGTCGCCTTCGGGTGCAAGAAACACCTGCATTTTGTGCATAAGCCTGCGGAAGGATTTGCAGTGGATTATTCTGTCTCTGTCCCGCATAAAGGCGGTACGCATATAGTCATCTCTGCAGGGGTAAAGTCTTCCCGCGGTGTTTTCAGAAAAGAAGGCTTTTTCGCACAGCATCTTTTTTTCAAGCTCAAAAACATCTTTTTTCACGGTTTACACTCCTTTTGCAAAATGGGGCGTGTTTCGTCATAAAAAATCAGACACGTACAATTATACGCAGTTAAAAACAAAAACCCTTTATTTTTATTAAAAATTTTTAAAATAAATATATTTTTTGTAAATAAGTATATTTCATCAAGGTAAAAGACGTGTTTTTTATATTAAATTTTGTTGCAAAATACGGTTATATATGGTATAATATACTGATAAAGAATGGAGTGGTATGCTTGTTTGGTTATATACGTCCCGATATGGGCGAACTTAAAACAAAACACGTAGGTCTATACCGTTCCGTTTATTGCGGTATCTGCCGTTGCAGCGGCAAGCATATATCCCGTTTTTCAAGATTTCTGCTTAATTACGATTTCGTTTTTCTTGCCGTGGTAAGACTTGCTCTCACGGGGGAAAAGTACGTTATCAAGCCTCGCCGCTGTATGGCCAATTTGAAAAAGCGGGGAGTGATGGAGCCTAACGAGGCTTTGAAGTTTACGTCTGCCGCTTTCGGCGCTCTTGCATATTTTAAAGCGCTGGATGATATTTACGATGAAAAAGGCTTTAAAAGATTTTATACCCGTGCTTTTCTGCCCTTTTTCCGCAGAATGGCAAAAAAAGCGGAAAAAATGTACCCCGGCATAGGCGATACGGTAAAGGAGCCTCTTGGAAGGCTTTCCAAGCTGGAAAAAGAAAAGTGCTCCGTGCCCGATGAAGTGGCGGATTGCTTTGCCGTGCTCACCGCGAATGTTGCATCCTTCGGTATGGAAGGAGCCACCGCACGGGTGGCAAAGGATATTGGCTACCATATCGGCAGATTTGTTTATCTTGCAGACGCTTTGGACGATAGATATAAAGACCAAAAAACACAAAGCTACAACCCTTTGAACCTCTCCTTCGGCGGGACGGAGGGTGTGGACCAAAATATATCCTTTTTGCGCCGTACTTTGCTTGACAGCGGTGCCGCTATTTCCAGAAGCTACGCTCTTGCCGACGGAAATTCTTTCGATGGCATAATATACAATATTGCCGGCTACGGAATTGAAGCAGCGGCAGAAAAGGTTATTAACAAGGAGAACAGTAAATGAGAGACCCTTATCAGGTATTGGGCGTTAATCCTAATGCGACGGATGACGAGGTAAAAAAGGCATACCGTGAGCTTGCCAAAAAATATCATCCCGATACTTACGTCGGAAATCCTCTTGCGGATCTTGCGGCGGAAAAAATGAAAGAAATAAACGAAGCCTATGATACCATAACCAAACAGCGTGCTTCCGGCAACAGAGGGGGCGGCGGTAACGGTTATTCCGGTTCAAACACTTACACTTCCAATTCCTCGGGCGGTACTCTTTACCGTGTGCGTGAGCTTTTGTCCGCAAACCGGGTTGCAGAGGCGGAAACCATACTTTCCCGTATTCCCAATACCGAAAGAAACGCAGAGTGGTATTTTCTTATGGGCCACGTTATGGCACGCAAAAACTGGCTGGGAGAAGCCCGCAAGTATTTTGAGCAAGCCTGCAAAATGGATCCGTATAACGCAGAATACAGAAATACCCTTAACAACATGGCGTCCCATTCCGCGGCAGGGGGATACAACACCTCTGCAAGTAATGACGATTGCGGCGGATGCGATCTGTGCACCGGTCTTTTGTGCGCCAACCTTCTTTGTAATTGCTGCCGATGAAACAAAAAATACTGAAACTTTCCGTGCTTTCCCTGTTTTGCGCCCTTTCTGTGGTGCTTATGCTGGTGGGGTGCGTAATACAATCTCTTGATCTTACGGTTGCGGTTGCCGCAGGACTTACGGTTGCGGTTGCCGTCATAGAATACGGGACAGGCTGGGCAGTAATGCTGTATGCCGCTACGTCCGTTTTGTCCTTTGTTTTGCTTCCCGCAAAAACTCCTGCTCTGTTTTATGTGCTTATCGGCGGAATATACCCCATTATAAAAGCACTTTTGGAGCGTATTAAAAACCGTAAGCTGGTCTGGGCAATAAAGATTATCGGCTTTAATCTTTTTTATACTGCCCTTATAGCCGCAGGAAACTACCTGCTTGATATTGATGATCCAATATTTTCATTTAATATTTTCGTTTATGCATTGGGCAACCTGACCTTTTTCGTATACGATATTGCGTTTACACGGCTGGTTACCTTGTATGTAAAGCGGATTCGGAGGAAACTGAAATGATAAAAAGTATGTCCGGCTACGGAAGACAAAAATCCCTTGTGGGCGGAAAGAACATCACCTTTGAAATAAAATCCGTCAACAATCGCTTTGCGGATATTTCCGTAAGAATGCCCCGTCAGTACCTGCCTTTGGAGGGCAACGTAAAGGAGCTTTGCGCCAAATACGTTACACGCGGTAAGATAGATCTGTATCTCACCGTGGAAAATATCGACGGAGATCCCGTTTCCCTTACTCTTAACAAGGAGTTTGTGGAGGGATATCTTAAACTGCTTGAGCAGATCAAAACCGAATATTCCGTTCCGGGAGAGATTACCCTTTCCATGCTTTCCGGCAAATCGGATATTATGACAGTTACCCGTGCCGATGAGGATGCGGAGCAGATGTGGAAGGAAATAGAGCCTATCTGCCGCGGCGCCTTTGAGCAGTATAACTCTATGCGTGAATCCGAGGGCGGCAGATTAAAGGAAAAACTGATTACTTATCTTGAAACCGTAGAAAGCCTCCGCAACGAGGTAGCGGCGCTTGCACCTGTGGCGTTAAAGAAAAATCTTGAGAAAATGCGCGCCCGTATAAACGACCTTCTGGCAGGCGTTCCCGTAAACGAGGACAGATTGCTTACCGAATGTGCCGTGTTTACCGATAAGACCGACGTTACGGAAGAGCTTGTCCGCCTTCAGTCCCATTGCACCGAATTCAGACAGACTCTGGAATCCGATGGTCCCGTAGGGAAAAAGCTTGAATATATCGTTCCCGAAATGCTTAGAGAGACAAATACTCTGGGCTCCAAGTGCAACGATTACGAAATATCCCGCCGTGTTGTGGCGATCAAGACCGAGATCGAAAAACTGCGTGAGCAGGTAGCAAATCTTGAGTGAGGTAAGGCAAATGGAATTTGTAGATATCGGCTTCGGCAACCGTGTTAACACCCGCCGTATCGTGTCTGTTCTCAGTCCGGACAGCCTGCCTATTCGCCGTCTGGTTCAGGATTCCAAAAATGCGGGCAGAGTTATAGACTGCAGCTGCGGTAAAAAGACAAGATCTGTTATTATTACCGACAGCGAGCACGTTATCCTTTCCTCCGAGGAAGTGGACGTTATTTCCGGGAGGCTGTAATGAATAAAAAAAGAGGAACCCTTTTGGTGGTATCCGGCCCCGCGGGAAGCGGCAAGGGCACGGTGCTTGGAATTTTACTTCAAAATGCTGAAAAATACGTGTATTCCGTTTCGGCAACCACCCGTTCACCCAGACCGGGAGAGGTTGACGGCAAGCATTATTTCTTTTTAACCAAGGAAAAATTTTTGTCTTTGGTTGCATCCGACAGCTTTTTGGAGCACGCCGAATACGTGGGCAACTGTTACGGAACCCTGCGTTCCTTTGTGGAAGAAAAGCTTGATGAAGGTAAAAACGTCATTCTGGAGATAGAGGTTCAGGGGGCTTTGCAGATAAGAGAAAAAATGCCCGAAGCAATGCTTATCTTTTTGTGCCCTCCCGATTACGCTACTCTTGAAAGCAGACTGCGCGGCAGAGGCACGGAAACCGACGAGGTAATTAAAAAGCGTCTTGCCACCGCCCTTGAGGAAATACAGATAGCCGCAGGGTATGATTATCTTGTGGTAAACGAGGACGGCAGATCTGCTGATTGCGCCGCCCAAATAGACGGAATAGTTAATACCCGTCCCGAAAAGAACAAAGAAAATATTTTAAGTTTTATAAAAAATTTTACTGAATAAAGGTGTTAAAATGATCTATCCTACAATCAAAGAAATCACAAAAGAAAAATACAACCGTTATACTCTGGTTATCGCCACCGCAAAATCCGCACGCCATATAACCGATCAGGCTGTGGCAGCGGCTGAAAAAGCGGCAGAAAGCGCAGACAGCAAGGATTCCAAGACAAACGTTGAATTCCTCGGCGAAAAGGCTGTTACTCTGGCTGTAGATAAGCTTCTCACCGGCGAATACAAGGTAGTTTCCGCAGAAAACGAATAAAATGGACGGAAAGCTGTACTGTTCGGTCAGGATCACCGATATCGCATATTCCGCAGACAAAGGGTATGCCTATCTGGTTCCTCCCTCAATGCGGGATACCCTGCACAAAGGGAGTATTGTCCTTGTGCCCTTCGGTCACGGCAACCGTTTGCGTAAAGGAATAGTTACGGGATTTTCCGATTACTGCGAATATCAGGGAATAAAGCCCGTGTCCGATATTCTGGAGGATTACGGTCTTATTTCCGAAGAAACCGTGGATATGTGTCTGTTTATGGCAGAGCGGTGCTTTTGTACCGTGGGTGCCGCATTAAAGGCAATACTTCCTCCGGGTATGGAATCCACCGTGGAATATTTGTATTCCTGCGGCGAAGCGGATGAAAGCTCTCTTAACCCCAAGGCGCAGGTGCTTTTCCGTGCACTTAAAGAAAAATCTTCAACGGAAAACGATATATTATCTCAGTTCGGAGAAGAGGCAAAAAGCCTTCTTTCCGCTATGGTAAAAAGCGGCGCTTTAAAAAGAGAGCCTATAACCGTAGAAAATATAAACGAAAAAAATCTTTCTTACGTCCGTCTTATCGTGGATACGGAAACGGCGTACGAATCCGCAAAAACGGAAAAGCAGGTGGCTCTTGTAGACGCTTTGTCGCTGGAGGGGGAGATATCCCTCACCGAGCTTGAAAAATATTTTTCCGTTTCCCGTTCCGTTGTAAACGCCATGTGCAAAAAGCAGGTGTGTGAAGTTTACGAGCGTAGGATCGTCCGTGACCCCGTCTTGTCCGAAAACCAAAGAGAAAAAAAGGAAACCCATCTTACCGATGAGCAAAAAAATGCGGTGGATTCGGTAGAAGAATTGCTTTTATCCGGCGAGCCCAAAGCGGCGCTTCTTTACGGAGTTACGGGAAGCGGTAAAACGAGAGTTATTATCGAATCGGTAAAAAAGACTCTTGCTCTGGGCAAAAGCGCCATTGTACTCATACCCGAGATAGGTCTTACCTCCGAAGCGGTGGCAATATATTCCGCCGAATTCGGGGCAGATTTGGCGGTGGTACATTCGATGTTAAGCATTGGCGAGCGTATAGACACCGCCAGAGCTGTTGCAAGCGGCGAAAAAAGGGTGGTTATCGGTACGCGGAGCGCGGTTTTTTCTCCCGTAAAGGATCTCGGACTCATCGTTATGGATGAGGAGCAGGAGCATACTTATAAATCCGAAAACACACCCAAGTTCCACGCAAGAGACATAGCGCGCTTCCGTTGCGCCTATAACAAATGCGTAATGCTTCTTGCCAGCGCTACCCCTTCGGTGGAAAGCTTTTACAAGGCAAAGCAGGGAATATATAAGCTTATAACCCTTACGCACCGCTACGGTGATGCACAGCTGCCCGATATTACTCTTGCGGATATAAAGCAGGATCCCAAGTTTAACGGCGGCAGACTTATCGGCACCAAGCTGGGCGAAAAACTAAGTACTGCGGTGCAGGACGGCAAGCAGGCAATTCTGTTTGTGGGCAGACGGGGCTACAGCTCTTTTGTAAGCTGTGCTTCCTGCGGTGAAGTGGTTTCCTGCCCCAACTGTTCGGTTTCTTTGACCTACCACGCCTTCAGCGGTGAAAAACGTAAAAACGAAAAATTAAACTGCCATTATTGCGGCTACACCGTTCCCTTGCCCGAAACCTGCCCTTCCTGCGGGAAAAACAGCATTACCCGCTTCGGGTTCGGTACTCAAAAGCTGCAAGAGGAATTGGAAAAGCATTATCCCAATATCCGGGGTATACGTATGGATACGGATACCACCGCCACCCGTCATTCCCACGAAAACCGTTTTAATTCCTTCAGAAAAAAGGAAGCCGACCTTTTGTACGGCACACAGATGATCGCAAAAGGGCTTGATTTTCCGTTGGTTTCTTTGGTGGGCGTGGTTTCGGTGGACGCTATGCTTTATCAAAACGATTTCCGTGCCGCAGAGCGCACATTCTCCCTCCTTACACAGCTTGCGGGCAGAGCAGGCAGAGCCGGGGAGGATGGGGAAGCGGTATTGCAGACCGCAAACCCTCAAAGCGATATTTTAAAATTGGTGCAGACCCAGAATTACGAAAAATTCTTTGAAGGCGAAATAGCTATGCGCCGTGCAGTGGTATTTCCCCCGTTTTGCGATATAGCCCTGTTCCGCATATCCGGTGAAAACGAGCAGGATACACGCCGTGCCGCAACCGCATTTTCCGTAATTTTCGAAAAGCTTTTAACAGAAAAATATCCCGAGCTTAAAATTGTCCGCTTCGGACCCTTCAGCGAGGGAATATATAAAATCAACAACCGTTACAGAATGCGGCTCACAGTAAAATACAAAGACTGTGCCGCCGCAAGAAGCTGTTTCCGAGATGCGCTTGGTGCTTTCGCAAAAGCAGACCGCACGGGAGCGCTTCTGGATATTGATATTAACCCCATTACAGTTTAGGAGGCTTATTATATGGCACTTCTCAAAATATTAAGAGATCCCGATCCCACGTTGCGCAAAACTTCCCGTCCCGTAGATGCTATCACACCCCGTATCCGTGTTCTTATCGAGGATATGAAGGATACCCTCCGCAAAGCAGAGGGAGTAGGTCTTGCCGCACCTCAGGTGGGCGTACTTCGCCGTGTGGTTATAGTAGATATGGGCAAGGGTAAATTGCAGGAATTTATCAACCCCGAAATTATATATACCGAAGGCAAGCAGGAAGAGGTAGAGGGCTGTCTTTCCTGCCCCGGAAAAGCAGGTATCGTTGAGCGTCCCGCAGTAGTTACCGTACGTGCTCTCAACGTGCAGGGACAGACCTTTGAAGCCACGGGAACAGAGCTTATTGCCCGTTGCTTCTGCCACGAGCTGGACCATCTTGACGGCGTGCTGTATATAGACAAAGTAAAGGAAATGCTTGATCCGGAGGAAAACTGATGCGAATAGTTTTTATGGGCACACCGGATTTTGCCCTTACCGCCCTTGAAGCGATTTACGAAGCGGGACACGATATCGCTTTGGTGGTGTCCCAGCCGGATAAACCTTCGGGCAGAGGATACGTTCTGACACCTTCTCCCGTAAAAAAGTTTGCTTTGGAAAAGGGTATAGAGGTTATAACACCCAAAACAATGCGTGACGAAGAAACGGAAAAAATACTCCGCTTTGTGCAGGCAGACGTTTTTGTGGTGGCGGCTTTCGGCAAGATTTTACCTCAGAATATACTTGATATACCTCCTCACGGATGTATATGCATACACGCCTCTCTCCTTCCCGCCCTTCGTGGTGCGGCGCCTATAAACCGTGCTGTTATGGAGGGACATACAGAAGGCGGTATAACCATAATGTATATGGATGCGGGTATAGACACGGGGGATATTATCCTTCAGCGTTCTATTCCCATAACCGAGAATATGACAGCGGGTGAGTACCACGACGAAATGGCACGCCTCGGCGGAGAATTGATACTTGAATATCTTTCTCTTGCTTCGGAAGGTAAAGCCACCCGTACTCCCCAGACAGAGGAAGGCTCGTCCTACGCCGCAAAGATAGATAAAAAAGAAGCATACGAGGATTTTTCCCGTACCGCAAAGCAGACTCACGACCGTATACGTGGTCTTGCTCCTTATCCTGGTGCGTATGCTGTTTTAAACGGCAAGCGTATTAAGTTTCTTCAATCAGTTCTCACAAACGGTACGGGTGTGCCCGGCACCGTGCTTTCTACCGAAAACGGTATAGAGATCGCCTGTGCATCGGGCAGCGTTACCATAACCTATCTTCAGCCCGAGGGCAAGGGTAAAATGGATTACGCCAGCTTTTTGCGTGGCAATTCTGTAAAAAAAGGTGATATTTTCAATGTCTGATCCCCGCCGAGTGGCTTTGGATATATTGTACCGTATATCTTCTTCGGGAGCATACGGCAATATAGGTCTGCTTTCTGCCGATTTAAGCGGTGCCGACCGTGGATTGTGTACCGAGCTTATAAAAGGCGTAACGGAGCGAAAGCGCACTCTTGATCATATTATATCCCGCTACGTAAACAAAACGCCGGATGCAAAGATAACCGAGCTTTTGCGTATGGGTGTATACCAGATAATCTTTCTTTCCCGTGTGCCCGACCACGCCGTGTGCGATGAATCGGTAAAAACCGCAAAGCAGATAAACCGTTCTTTTGCCGGGTTTGTAAATGCGGTGCTTCGCAGCGTTTGCAGGGAAAAGGATAGTATTATAAATTCCCTTTCATCCCTTCCCGAACCGGTGTATTATTCGGTTTCCGAAAGTATATTTGAGCTTATCAAAGAGCAGTATCCCGAAGAATACAAAAATATATTGGAAGCGTTTTATGAAAAACGCCCCGTGTCCGTAAGAGCAAACACCCTTAAAGAAACCCCCTATGTTGACGGAGTAAACGAGCATACGGATATGGGAGATATCGAAAAAGGACTGTTTTTCGTGCAGGGGCTTTCCTCCCAGCAAGCGGTAAAGACGCTTAACGCCCAAGCGGGGATGACAGTTGTCGATCTTTGCGCCTGCCCCGGAGGAAAAAGCTTCGGCGCCGCAATAGATATGCAAAACAGAGGCAGAATAATATCCTCGGACCTGCATAAAAACAAGCTTTCCCTTATAATCAAGGGGGCGGAAAAGCTGGGAATAACCATTATAGAAACAGTAGAGCGGGATGCCCGTGTTACCGACGAAAGCCTTATCGGGGTAGCGGACAGAGTTATATGCGATGTTCCTTGCTCGGGACTGGGAGTTATAGGTACAAAGCCGGAGATCCGCTATAAAAACGCCGCAGATTTTGAGGGGCTGTACCCCACTCAGGAGAAAATTTTGGAAAACGCACTCCTTTATCTTAAAAAAGGAGGCAGGGCTGTGTATTCCACCTGCACAATAAACAAGCGTGCAAACGGGGATATAACAGAAAAAGTATTAAAAAATAAAGAAGGGTACCGTATGGTATCTCAGAAAACCATTTTTCCCGGAAACGGGTACGATGGATTTTATATAGCTGTAATTGAAAGAGATTAAAAAATGACCGACCTTAAAAGTATGCTCCCAAAGGATATAGAGGAATATCTTGTAAATATCGGCGAAAAGCCTTTTCGCGCCAAGCAGATATTCCGTTGGATATCCGCAGGGGAAACGGATATAGATAATATGACAGACCTTTCCGTATCCCTTCGGGAAAAGTTAAAAGGGGAGTGTACGGTAACAAGGGCGAAGATCGTTTCAAAGCTTGTGTCGAAAATTGACGGCACGGTTAAATATCTTTTCGAACTTGCCGACGGAGAGAAGATAGAAACCGTATTTATGCGTTATAAATACGGAAACACCGTTTGCATATCCACTCAGGCAGGCTGCAGAATGGGCTGTACCTTTTGCGCTTCCCATATAAACGGCTTCCGCAGACATCTTACCCCCGGTGAGATGCTGGAGCAGGTAATGGCGGCTATGCGTGATACGGGGGAAAAGGTAAAGGGCATAGTGCTTATGGGCATTGGCGAGCCCTTGGATAATTACCATAACGTTTTGCAGTTTTTGCGCCTTGTCCACCATCCGGACGGGCTCAACATCTCTCACAGACATATCTCTCTTTCCACCTGCGGGTTGGTAGATAAAATAGATATGCTGGCGCAGGAAAAACTGCAGATAACCCTTTCCGTATCCCTTCACGCCCCCAACGACGATATACGCAGGCAGACTATGCCCGTTGCAAGAAAGTATCCTTACGAAACCCTTATAGATGCTTGCAAGCGGTATATAGACGTTACCAACCGACGTATATCCTTTGAATACGCTCTTATTTCGGGAGTAAACGATTCCGAGCAGGATGCTCATCAGCTCGGTAGGGTACTTTCGGGTATGCTTTGCCACGTAAATCTTATTCCCGTAAACGAGGTTAAGGAACGGGGATACAAAAAGAGCACCCGTGAGCAGGTGGCGCGTTTTACGGAAATACTAAATTCATATAAAATAAACACCACAGTCCGCCATAAGCTGGGCGGAGATATAAATGCATCCTGCGGACAGCTCCGCGCGGAGCATAGAGAGGAGTGATGTGTCTTGCGCATTTGCGGCAATACCGACGTAGGTAAGAAAAGAAAGAATAATCAGGATTATTTTCTCATATACAACGGAAGAGATTACGTTTCCGCCGTCATTTGCGATGGAATGGGCGGCGCCGCAGGCGGTAATGTTGCCAGCCGTCTCGCCTGCGAGATATATCAGGAAACTCTTTCATCCTCTTTAAAGGGTGTAAACTTATATACCATCACCCGTGAGGATATAATAAAGATACTGCGTCTTTCGGTGGTTTGCGCAAATAAAGCGGTGTACGCAAAAGCGCAGACGGATAACGAATGTTACGGTATGGGCACAACGCTGGTGGCGTTCTTTTCCTGCCCCGCAATAAACGTTGCGGTAAACGTGGGGGACAGCCGCTTGTATACTGTCAGCAACCGTATGGCAATACAAATAACCAAAGACCATTCATTGGTGCAGATGTTGGTGGATAACGGCGCTTTAAGCGAAAAAGAAGCCCTTTTGCATCCCAAGAAAAACATAATCTTACGCGCTTTGGGCGTAGACGATATGGTAGAGCCGGATATGTTTTTCAACATTGAATTCGATTATATTCTTCTGTGCTCCGACGGGCTTTCAAATTTCGTTTCCCGCCGTGATATGGAAGAGATAATATACACGAAATCCCGTTGGGGACGTAAGATCACTGATGAAAAACGGGTAAAAATGCTTATAGATCTGGCAAACAAAAAAGGCGGTACGGATAATATAACCGCTGTTCTCATCGGAAAGGAGACATCTGATGAATAATAATAAATATCAAGGCTTTGTGGGCAAGGTGCTGGACGGCAGATATAAGATTATCGAGTTGTTGGGCGTAGGCGGAATGGCTTTCGTTTTAAAGGCGGAGGATCTGCTTATGGATCGCACGGTTGCCATAAAGATACTCAACGATGAATATAACGGAGATAAGCAGGCAGAATCCAGATTCATAAACGAATCCAAGGCTGTGGCTATGCTTTCCCATAAAAATCTCGTAAGTATTTACGACGTTGCCATCTATCCCGATATGAAGTATATCGTTATGGAATATCTTGACGGTATCACCTTAAAGGAATATCTGGATAAAAAAGGCGTGCTTTCCTGGAAAGAGGCGTGTCTGTATACCGTGCAGATACTCAAAGCATTGGAGCACGCTCACAGCAAGGACGTTATACACAGAGATATAAAGCCCCAGAATATTATTCTGCAGAAAAACGGCGAAATAAAGGTTACAGACTTCGGTATCGCAAAGACACCTCACGAAAACCTTAATGCAGACAAAGAGAGGGCTATCGGCACCGTATACTATATCAGCCCCGAGCAGGCTTCCAGCAAGGAAACCACCTTCGCTTCGGATATATATTCCGTAGGCATTATGCTTTACGAAATGGTTACGGGCGTTTTACCCTTTACTGCGGAAAATCTTATAGAGATCGCAATGATGCAGATCAACGAAGAGCCGGGCAACCCCTGCGATATAAATTCCGAAATTCCCTTCGGTGTGGCGCAGATCATCCGCAAGGCAATGGAAAAGGATCCTTCAAACCGCTTTGCATCTGCTCACGGCATGATAAAAGCCATTGATATGGTGCTCCGCAACCCCACAGTTACCTTTGCTTTGGGTAACGATTACCCCGTGGGCGAAGCGTTGCCTTATAACGTGGTTCCCATAGATTCTATCGCAACCTCCGAACTGGAATATGATGACGTATCCGGAAGAAAAGCCGGAGCAGGCGGAGGAAGCACCAAAAAACGCTACGTTAAAAAACGCAAAAAGAAAAAGCGTTCTGTTCGCGAAAGCCGTTCAATGCTTCCCGTAGTTGCCGCAATCGCTTTGTCATTCCTTTTGGTCTGTGCAGCCTGCGGTGTGTATTACGCCATTTATGCTTTGGAGCTTACTACCGGACCCGCTACCGGAAACGAAGTTGTCGTTCCCAAATTGGTGGGACAGACCTGGTCGGATGAGCTTTCGGATAAGCTTATAAACGGTAATTTCGATAGCTCCGGCGTTAAGTTCAAGGTGCTGGAGGTTATAAAGGTATATAAATCCGGCTACGGAAACGGCGAAATTATCGAGCAAGACCCCGTTGCCCATCATATCGGCAAGCTGCCTGATGGACAGATATTCTTTGAAATAGATTCTATAAAGATAAACGTAGTGCCCGATGACGTTGCTATACCCTATATCCGCGGATATACCTATAAAGAAGCGGAAATAAAGCTTATAGAAATGGGCTTTAAGGTAGAAAAAGAAGTGGTGTACGATGAATTCGGCTTTGCAAATCAGGTGGTGGGCACTGAACCGGAATTCGGCACTCTTGTAAGCGCAGGCAGTACCGTAAAGGTATTCGTTTCTATGGGTAAGGACTACACCACTACTCAGCCCGTTCCCAACCTTGTGGGTATGACACTTATAGAAGCCCGCGTAGCCTTGGAACGAGCAAATCTTGCGTTGGGTGAGGTAACTTATGAATACGACGGTGAGTTTACCAATAGGATCACCTATCAAAGCATAAAGCCGGATAAAGAGGGACTTGAACCCTTTACCGAGATAGATATCACTATTTCCGGCGCTTCAAACGGAAGTGAATACAATAAGGGCGATATGCCGGATCTGTTCGGATTATCTCAGGAAGAAGCAGAAGAATTCCTTATCGCTATAGGTCTTGTACCCAACCGTATAACAGAGATATATTCCGATGAATATGAACCCGGTACTGTTTGCGGTCAGAGTATAGACTACGGCTTGCCCGTAAACGATGGTGATAAGGTAGACCTTATTATATGCGTGGGTCCTGAGGATAACGGCGAAGACGTATCTGATACGGAGGAATAACATTGCCTACCGGATTATTGCTTAAAGGTCAGAAGGGGCTTTACACTCTTTTTGACGGAGAAAAAGAAATTCAATGCCGTGCGGGAAGCCGTTTGCGCAAAAGCGATATGCGCCTTTCCCCCGGAGATAACGTGGAGTTTACCGTTAATGATGACGGCACGGGATTTATAACAGAAATATTGCCGCGGAAGAACGCCTTTGTGCGTCCTCCCGTGGCAAATATAGACGTATTCGTTATCGTTACCGCCGCCGCTTCGCCGGATCCCGATATATATTATCTGGATTCCCTTTGCGCCATAGCAACCCTTGCTGGTGCGGAAGTTGTGCTGGTAATAAATAAAACAGATATTAAATCGCCTAAGTTCCTTACGGATATATACGAAAAAACACCCATTAAGGTGTTTTGCGTGCAGGCTGTAAACGGAGTTGGTGTGGATGCGCTCCGGGAAGAGCTTAAGGGAAAGACAGCTGTGTTTGCAGGCCCCTCCGGTGCAGGCAAATCCAGCCTGCTCAACGCATTGTGCCCGTCTCTTTCCGCCGAAACAGGCGAACTTTCCGAAAGACTTATGCGTGGCAAAAATACCACCCGTGTTTCCCAGCTGTTTTTATTGGAAGGGGATATCCGTCTGGCAGATACACCGGGATTTACTATGCTGGATTTTACTGCCTGCGGTGTTACCGACCACAAAAAGGTAATAGATGCGTTCCCCGAAATGCTGCCCTTTACCTGTGATTGCAGATGGAGGGATTGTGCCCATACCGTAGAGGAGGGCTGCGCCGTCCTACATCAGGTGGAGCAGGGAACAATACCGAAATCACGGCACGAAAGCTTTGTGCGCATTTACACGGAGCTTAAACAAAAAACTACTTATTAGAGGTGTAAAAATGTTCATAGGTTTTATTAACCTTGCAAACTTGATAACACTCGGAGGATTGTGTTCCGCCGCCATAGCTATGTTTTCTGCGGCAAACCATAATTATTGCCTTGCCCTTACCTTCTTTTTGCTGGCAGGCGTCTGCGACATGACAGACGGCACGGCTGCTCGCCGTACTCCCGGCAGAACAGACCGCGCCAAGGTTTACGGCGTTCAGTTGGATAGCCTTTGCGATATGGTCAGCTTTGGTGTTACTCCTTGCGTGATCGCATGGTTTCTCGGCTACGATACCTTTTTTGATATTATAGTTTACCTTTTGTTCTTTATAGCATCCGCTACCAGACTTGCGTATTTCAACACCCTTACAATGGAAAAAGCGGACCTTTCTTCAAAATCCTTCGTAGGTATGCCCATTCCTTTTTCCTGCTTTTCAACCGCGTTTCTTATGATGCTGTTGGCATTGGGTGTGGCTCCTGCTGCAATGGCGTGGGCGTTCAGAGCGGTTTACCTGCTGGTTGCTATGCTGTACGTTTTAAGAGTAAAGATCCCCAAGCCTTCTCTTAAAGTGGCAATTTGCTTCGGCGCCGTGGGACTGGTAATTTACATTATTACCATGATCCAGTGGAGCGGAAATTCCGTTACTACTGCCATCGAAAACTATATAACTCTTACAGCATAAAAAACAAACCCCGAGAAATGGGCGATGTTCTTAGCGGAGAAATAAAATAAGGGCATGGCAAAGACCTGTGCATTTGTTAAACAAATGCGAAACTTGCGATAAAAACAGAAGAGAGTTAACGGTTTTAGCCATTAACTCTCTTTTTCTGCTTTGTGAAGTTTTTGCTGACGCAAAAGTGAAGTTGTGCAGATGCTTTGCATCAAGCACAGTGAAGTTGTTCGCTACAGGCTCACAGTGTAGTTAAGTTTGCCATTACTTCGCCGTTAGGCGAAACTTCACTCACGAAGTGAACTTCACTATCGCAGATAACTTCACTTGCCCGAAGGGCAAACTTAGTTTTAGCGTGTTCTCCGTTAAGGATAACACGCTAAATATCTCGGGGTTTTGCATTGAAATTATATTTCTACTTCCATTCCGTCGTAGGAGGTTAAAAATCCGTCCTTTGCGGCAATGGGAACCAGTTCATCGTATATAGCTCCGCCGTTGTGGGAAAAATGATTAACGCAGAATACGGTGTTTTCGTCTGCGATTCCTTTTTCTCTCATCATATCAGCAGTTATCTTGCAGGTGTCAAGTCCCAGATGTCCGCCGGAGCCGGGCAGGGTAACGAAGGTGCAGTCAAGGGAAACAAAATCCGCTTTAATCTTATTGTTTTCAAGATATTCCCAAACGTCGTCATACAAAAGTCCCGTATCGTGGAGATACAAAAGTGTCTTTGAACCGTCATTTATAATATAACAGCAGGCATTATTTTCATCCCGTGTGTGATTTGCGCGGATAGGAGTTACCTTGTAATCGCCAAACTCATAGGTTACGTAGTTTTCCAAAACCATAGGGGTTATGTATTTGCATCTGCGCTCGTCGGAAAATCTGCCGAAGTAGTTTTCATAAGCGTCTATAACCCGCTTCGGTCCCGCAAGAATAAGCTTTTCTTCCGTTAAATTATGTGCGTAATAAGCATCATCACGGAAAGCAAGGTCAAGGGGCGCAAAATGGTCGGAATGGGGATGGGTAATAAGCAAAAACTTAATTGCGCTGTAATCAATGTTGTTTGTGAGCATATGCATATTTGCATCCGGCGGGAAATCAATAAGCATATCGGAATTGATCATCGCCTGTGAACGGGTGCGGATATTTTTGCCGCCTGCCGCTCTTGCTCTGTCGCAATGGGGGCATCTGCAAAATACTGCGGGCCAGCCTTCTGCCGCCGCTGTGCCGAGATAACGAAGCTTCATATATTAAAAACCTCCTGTTTTTTGTTCGGTGTAATTACATTATACTGTAAAGATTTGAAAAATACAAGAAAAAATGTAAAAAAGGTATTGCATTTAGTATTTTTTTATGGTATACTTGCTCGGTGAGAAAGTGAGGTATAATGACATGAAACAGGCTATTCATCCTGAATACAAGGAAACCGTTGTTAAATGCGCTTGTGGCGAAGAATATGTTACTAAGTCTACAAAACAGAATTTGAAGGTTGATATATGCTCTAAGTGCCATCCGTTCTATACCGGCAAGCAGAAGCTTGTTGATAGCGGCGGACGTGTAGATTCCTTTAAGAAGAAGTACAACCTTAAGTAATTTAAAGCATTTTCATTCGCATAAGGACAGCGTATTCCGCTGTCCTTTTTTACTTATTTAAAGCGGAGGTGCTTTTTATATGGAAAACATTTTTGATCAAAAAACAGTTACCCGCGCTGTGCTGGTAGCTTTAACCTTGGATATGACAGAAGAGCAGGTTTCTGTGTCTTTGGACGAATTGGAGCGCCTGCTTGATACTGCGGGCGGTGTTGCCGCCGCAAGAGTGGTGCAATCCCGCGTTAACCCCGACCCCCGCACCTATATCGGTTCGGGCAAAGCAGAGGAGATAGCAGAGTTTATCCGCACCCAAGAGGACGAAATTAATCTCGTGGTGTTCGATAACGAGCTTTCCCCCTCCCAGATCGCTTCTCTTGAGGACATTCTGGAAGTACGTGTTATTGACCGTACAATGTTAATTCTGGATATTTTTGCCCTTCACGCCGTTACGGGTGAGGGAAAACTGCAGGTAGAGATCGCCTGCCTCCGCTATACGGCGCCCCGCCTTGTAGGTAAAGGAAAACAGCTTTCCCGTCTGGGCGGCGGTATCGGTACGAGAGGTCCCGGTGAATCCAAGCTGGAAACGGACCGCCGTCATCTTAAAAGACGTATAGCCGCATTGCAGGAGGAGATCGACGCCGTGGAAAAGGTGCGCGCCACCAAACGTGCCTCCCGTGAAAGATCGGGAATTCCCACTGCGGCTATTGTCGGTTACACCAATGCAGGCAAATCCACCCTGCTTAACCGCCTTACAGACGCGGACATTCTGGCAGAGGACAAGCTTTTTGCAACACTTGACCCTACCACCCGCCGTCTTACTTTGCCCGATGGCAACGAGGTTTTGTTAACAGATACGGTTGGATTTATCGACCGTCTTCCCACCCATCTTGTAAAAGCCTTCCGCTCCACCTTGGAGGAATTGGGGTATGCGGATATTATTATCGTTCTTACGGACTGTTCCGAATGTGATGAGGAGCGCCGCCGCAAAAACGAGGTAACCTTTAAGCTTATAGACGATTTGGGCGCAAAGGGCAAGCCCATATTGCAGGTATACAATAAATGCGATATGGCTGTGGATACGGAATTTATTCCCAAAGAAGCGGTGTGCATTTCCGCCGCCACGGGAGAAGGTATAGACGCTTTGCTTGAAAAGGTAAGCGAGCTTGTACGTGAGGGTAAACGAATTTTGCGTATGCTGTTCCCTTACGATAAACAATCGGAGGCATCCTCCGTGCATCGCTTTGCACGGGTTATAAGCACGGAATATCTTGATACGGGCGTGCTTGTTATTGCCGAATGCGATGCAAAAGCGGCAGGCAAGTTTGCCGCATTTATAGAAAAGGACTAAAGGAGAACGGGTTTTGGAAAAAAATTCAGTGCAGTACAGTAAATATCTTAATATATTAAAAGAAGAATTACGACCTGCCATGGGTTGTACAGAACCCGTGTCCTTGGCGTATGCCGCCGCCCTTGCAAGGGATGCATTGGGCAAAATTCCCGAAAAGGTATCTTTGAAGGTAAGCGGTAATATAATTAAAAACGTAAAAAGTGTGGTTATTCCCAATACCGACGGGCTTCACGGTATTCCCGCCGCCGTTGCCGCAGGAATTATTGCAGGCAGAGCGGAAAAGTGTCTTGAAACGCTGGGCTCTGTTACGGATAAGCAAAGAGCGCAAATCCGTGCCTTTTTGGAAACAGCGGAAATAAGCCTCACTCCCGCAACGGAGGGGCTGGATTTTGATATCGACATAACCGTATTTGAGGGGGATAACAGCGCCCGTGTGCGCATTGTAAATAATCATACCAATGTAGTGCACAGATCAAAAAACGGCGTTATAGAAGCTGAGATGCCCTTTACCGACCATCCCGAGGACGGACTCACAGATAAAACCTGCCTGAATATTGATGATATCGTCGCTTTTGCGGATATCGTGGATATAGCGGAGCTTAAAGAAACTGTTGGAAAACAGATAGAATATAATATGGCTATTGCCGAAGAGGGCATACGCAACGATTGGGGCGCAAATATCGGCAAGGTTATTTTGCGCAGACAGGGCACCGGTGTGGAAAAACGCGCTTGTGCTTATGCCGCCGCAGGAAGCGATGCCCGTATGAGCGGTTGCGAAAAACCGGTGTATATTATTTCAGGAAGCGGAAACCAAGGTATAACCGCCTCCGTTCCTGTGGCTGTGTATGCGCAGGAGATAGGAGCGGATGAGGAAACTCTACTTCGCGCCGTAGCGGTATCCGATCTTGTTACTATCCACCAAAAAGCCGGTATCGGCAGACTTTCCGCTTTTTGCGGCGCAATAAGTGCGGGCTGCGGTGCAGGTGCAGGTGTAGCATATCTTAACGGAGGCAAAACCCACGCTGTTGCACATACGGTAGTAAATGCTATTGCCATTCTTTCCGGTACCATTTGCGATGGTGCCAAGCCCTCTTGCGCGGCAAAAATCGCCTCTGCTGTTGACGCGGGACTTTTAGGGTACGATATGTATATGGAACATCAGCAGTTTTACGGAGGTGACGGTATCGTCACCAAAGGGGCGGATAAAACCGTTATAAACGTGGGACGTCTTGCCCGTGAGGGTATGAAGGAAACCGATAACACCATACTTAAAATAATGTTGGGCGAATAGTAAAAGCGAATTTCTTGACATACCGCCAAAAAGGTGATATAATCGCTGTAATGTTTGATTAAAAGAGGCGTTTTTTATGAACAAGGTATATATCCCCGAAGGGTACTCTCCTGCTTTGGGCAGTTACGATACCCAGCGGGCAATAGAATTTATAAAAGATAATTTTCAAAAATCTCTTTCGGAAAATCTTTCCTTAAAGCGTGTTTCCGCACCGCTTTTTGTTACGGCACAGTCCGGTCTTAACGATAACCTTTCCGGCAAGGAGCGCCCCGTTTCTTTTGATATCCCCGCAGTTGAAGGGGAGGGACAGGTGGTTCATTCCCTTGCAAAATGGAAGCGCCTTGCGTTAAAGAGATACGGCTTTGTTATGCACAGAGGTCTGTTTACGGATATGAACGCTATCCGCCGCGACGAGGAACTGGATAACCTCCATTCCATTTACGTTGACCAATGGGACTGGGAAAAGATTATTTCCGCCGATGACCGCACAACGGAATACCTTTACGCTACAGTAGAGAGCATTGTTTCCGCTATCTGTGATACTTGCGATAAATTAACGCAAAAATACCCTGTTTTAAAAACATCTCTTTCCCGAAAGGTTGCGTTTGTAACCTCCGAGGAATTAGAAGAAATGTACCCCGACCTTACTCCCGATGAAAGGGAGCATGAATATACCCGCATACACCGCACGGTGTTTGTTTCCCGTATCGGCGCGCCTCTCAAAAACGGCAAGCCTCACGGTATGCGTGCGCCTGACTATGACGATTGGTCTTTAAACGGCGATATCCTTTTCTGGCACGACGCATTGGATACCCATATAGAGATATCTTCTATGGGCATCCGAGTTGACCCCGATTCTCTGGATAAACAGCTTTCTTTTTCCGGCTGTGATGACAGACGCGCGCTTCCTTTCCACAGCATGCTGCTGGGCGGGGAATTACCCCTTACTATCGGCGGCGGTATCGGTCAGTCCCGTCTGTGCCTGCTTATGCTTGGCAACGTGCATATAGGCGAGGTTCAGTCCTCCGTATGGGACAGCGAAACCATCCGTGTCTGCGCCGAAAAAGGCGTTCCTCTGCTTTAAAAAAACAAATATGTTAAAAACGGGATATATGTAAAATATATCCCATAATATTTTTCTCGGGTGAATCATCTCGGGGTCCCCAAAAATCCGCAGGATTTTAGGGGTAAATTATCTCGGGGTCCCCAAAAATCCGCAGGATTTTAGGGGTGAATTAAAAAAGGAGTTGATCATTATGTCTGCAATTTGTATCTTTAAAAACCACAATATAATATTTAACAGGAGAAATAATGATACAACTGAAAGGCAAAAGAAATTCCGCTTTGATTTTTGCGGATAAGATCGATAAGCAAACAAAAACACAGCTTTCGGATATATTGCGTAACGAAGCCTATTCCGACAGCAAAATACGCATTATGCCGGATACCCATTCGGGGAAATACGTTCCCGTGGGCACTACTATGACGGTTTCAAACCGTATCGCCCCTTCCTTGGTGGGAGTATATATCGGCTGCGGAATGGAAGTTGTGTATTTAAGCAAAACCGAAGCGGATTTTAAAAGATT
>JAFOBR010000016.1 GCA_017381715.1 Clostridia bacterium | reverse complement strand
TTCCCCACCATGAAGCCCGAAAGTAAGTAAACTATGGAAGAAAAAAGAAAAAGCGAAGCCCGTTTGTGGTTGGAGCACCTTTGGTGGTCCCACAAATGGATGATAATATCTATCGCACTTGTTATAGCTCTTGTAATATTCGCAGTTGTGTCCTGCTCCAGAAATGACGAGCCCGACGTTAATATTCTTTACGTGGGTCCCTTAAAGCTTTCTGTATCAGTTCAGGACCTGCTGCAGAGTTCACTGCAGGATATGATACCCGATACAAACGGAGACGGTCAACACATTTCATCCGTTCAATGTATTGCGGCGGAAACCCGATATGAAAAAATTCCCCTTTTGGGTGAAGACGATTACGTTTCCAACGGTGAAGTGATACTTGCCGACCCTTCCGCAGACGTGGAATTTTCCAGAGTTGTAGTAAATGCGGATCTGGATTCCGATACCAGAGAGCAGTTCAATATGGCTGTTACTATCGGAGATTCGGTTATATATTTTATGGAAGAATATTATTTCGACCTTGCCATGGCAATGAAGGTTATTGCCCCGCTTGACACGGTATTGGAACCTGAAAATATGCCCGAAAATCCCCGCGATGAGTATTCTGTGTATCTTAAAGATCTGGATATCTCTTCCCTACCCGGTTTTGATATTATGCCGGATGACATTATAGTGTGTATACGCCGTTTCCCCAACAGCGAAGCAGGTGAATTGCTGTACGGAAGAACGGAAGAACAGTACAAAGCAAACGTAGAGTTGTTTAACAAGCTGTTCGCATACAAAGATTAGGTTATAAATTTTACTATATAAAAATCCCAAAAGGAGCCCAAATTAAAATGAGCAATTTTCTGAAGAAAAACGAAAAGAGACTTACCTCAATTATCGCACTTTCCTTGGCAGTGATCCTCGTAGCTATGATCGCTTGGATCGCTATCGACAAATTCCTTTCCGTATCCCCCTATTTCGAAGACCAGACCTTCGCTGCAGCTCTTGCTGACGGACTTGATAAGACCGCTCGCTTCCTCAATGAAAAAGACATTGAAAAGTTTGAAGTTATGGTTGTTTCCTGCTACGTTCAGTGTGACGCAAGCACAGGTTATCAGACCCTTACCATTCCTTACGTAACTCTTGGTTATGCTGATTATGCGGATTACATTATTGAAAACACCCGCACCATGAACGAAGAGAAGGAAGAAGAGGAAGAAAGGAAGAATCCGCAGAAACTTCCGATACATCCGAAACCTCCAAGGACGAAGGACCCAAGTTTGATACCGTTCAGGTTTACGCTACTCCTACCACTATCAAGGATATCGTTAAGTTTGCAAATCTCCGCGTACTTTCCGTTATTGACAGCAGCACCGCATACGATATAAGCTACAACGTTTACATGGCAAGCATGTATTCTCAGCTTCTCGGCACCACTTCCAACATTTCCGCTTCCACCATTTACAACGCTATCGTTCCCGATGACCTTACCAGCCTTAAGGACATTTCCGTACTCACCAACCTTGAATACCTGGGCGTTGCATATTCTCACCTTTCCAACCTCGAAGGTATCGAAAACTTCCCCAAGCTTGTTGCACTTGATGCTTCTACCTGCAAGCTTACCTCTGTTGCAGGCATAGAAAAGGCTTCCGACCTTATCGCGCTCTATCTCGGCAGCAACACTCTTACCTCTATCGACGGTGTGGAAAAGCTTAAGAATCTTGAAACTATCGATGTTGCTTCCAACAAGCTCGAAAAGCTCCCCGCTTTTGACGCTGATTCCAAGCTCGTAAACCTTTCCGTTTCTTCCAACAAGATCGAAAAGCTTGATGTTAAACTCAATAACCTCAAGACCCTTTATGCAGACGGCAACGTGATCAAAGAGCTTACCGTTGTTTCTCCCATTCTTGAAACTCTTAACCTTGCAGACAACAAGTTGGTTGCTCTTGACGCACTTAAGGATCTTACCACTCTTGAAACTCTTGATCTTTCCGGTAACGGCGGTATTATTGATCTCGCTCCCCTTGCAGGTATGACCAAGCTTACCGCACTCGGCCTTAAGTTCACCGAAAAGAACCCCTCCAACAAGCTTATAAGCATTGAAGCTCTTAAGGATATGACCGAGCTTGAAACCCTTACTATAAGCTACACCGGCGTTAAGGATATTGCACCCCTTGCAAACCTTACCAAGCTCACCTCTCTTACCATCAACAACAGCGCTGTTGAAAGCACTGCTGCACTCGAAAAGCTTACCAAGCTTACCACCGTTGATCTTTCCGTTAACAAGATCAATGATGTAAGCGGTCTTAAGAACAAGAAGGAACTTACCTCTCTTAACCTTACCGACAATATGATCAAGGATATTTCCGGTCTTAAGGGCGCTTTCGATGTAGAAAAGATCAAGACCCTTAACTTCAAGGATAACATGATCACCGATTGGAAGCCTCTCGAAGCATACACCAAGGCTACTATCACCAAGGATAACAACTCCAAGGACAAGACCGAAAAGGACGAAACCTCCAAGGACGAAACCTCCGGCGAAGTTTCCGAAGAAGTTTCCGAAGAAGTTTCCGAAGAAGTTTCCAATACCGAAACCTCTAAATAAATTTTCAAAAATATCGGGGACGGAATACAAATCCGTCCCCAAAAAATAACGTATATAAGGAGATTTTTATTATGCCCGATATGCTTGTAAAGCTTTATGAGCTTCCCGACAGCACTGAGCTCTATAAATCCATCGAAGCACAGGATATACGCATTATCCGTCCTATGACCCCTAACCAGACTCCTGTTCGCAACTTTATATTTGAAAACTTCGGTATCGGCTGGGCTGATGAAACAAGCACCGCTTTTAACCGTTTCCCCGTTTCCTGCTTTATTGCATACGATAATAAAGAAAAGCGTGTAGTTGGTTTTGCCGGCTACGATTGCACCTGCAAAGGCTTTTTCGGTCCTACCGGAGTACATCCCGATTACCGCGGAAAAGGCTTGGGCAAAGCACTGTTGCTCAAATGTCTTGAAGCTATGCGTGAGGAAGGCTACGGCTACGCAATTATCGGTTCTGCAGGTCCTATACACTTTTATGAAAAATGCTGCGGCGCTACTGTAATTGAAAACAGCATTCCCGGTATATATAAAGATCTTATTTAACAAAGGAAATACACCACTATGAAAAAAAGAGCAGGTATTGTAGGCGCAACCGTTATGGTTGGTCAGCGCTTTATAACCTTACTTGAAAACCACCCTTATTTTGACGTAACCTGCCTTGCGGCATCCGCAAGAAGCGCAGGCAAAAAATACGAAGAAGCCGTTGGCAACAGATGGCGTGTTCCTCTTCCCATGCCCGAATACGTTAAGGATATGGAGATTATCGATTCCGAGGATATCGAAACCATAAAGGAAAAGTGTGATTTCGTGTTCTGCGCCATCGATATGGACAAAGCCTACACGAAAAATCTTGAAGAAACATACGCAAAGGCAGAGATTATAGTTGTTTCCAACAACTCCGCAAACCGCGGCACTCCCGATGTTCCTATGTTTATTCCCGAAGTAAACCCCGATCACACTCAGGTTATAGAGGCGCAGAAAAAGCGTCTGGGCACAAAGAGAGGATTTATCGCAGTTAAGCCCAACTGCTCTATCCAGACCTACGTTCCCGCCCTCACTCCCCTGCTTGACTGTGGTATCGAGTTTATCAACGTAAGCACTTATCAGGCAGTTTCCGGCGCAGGAAAGACACTTGAAAGCTTTGAAGGTATTTTGGATAACATTATCCCTTATATCGGCGGCGAAGAAGAAAAGAGCGAAAAAGAGCCTCTTAAGGTTTGGGGCAAAGTAGAAGACGGCGTTATCGTAAATGCAGATAAGCCTGTTATTTCCGCTCAGTGCGTACGTGTTCCCGTTTCTGACGGACATCTGGCGACCGTTTCCGTTAAGTTTACAAATCCTCCCACAGAGGAGCAAATGCTTGAGGCCTGGAAAAACTTCAAGGGCGAACCCCAAAAGTTGGAGCTTCCCTCCGCACCCAAGCAGTTTATTACCTACTTTGAAGAGGAAAACCGTCCCCAGACCGGTGTTGACCGTAACACCGAAGGCGGTATGGGCATTTGCGTAGGCAGACTCCGCAAGGACACCATATTTGATTACAAGTTCGTATGCCTTTCCCACAACACCCTCCGCGGTGCTGCAGGCGGCGGATTGCTTACCGCAGAATTCCTTTACGCAAAGGGACTTCTTGATTAAAAAATGAAGTTAAAGACGTTTATTATAATGCTTGCTTTAGTTTCTCTTTTGCTCTCCGCCTGCGTGCCCGATAACGGCAGAAGCCACATTCTTCGTGACGATGGGGCGATGGAGCAGATCATAGAGGAGCTGGGCGTTTCCGATACCGAAAAGCTGGTGGTTAAAAAGCCCTATAACCGTGCCTTGGATTGCGACGTGTATCTGGTATACGTTACCGAGGACGGAAAAATACGGGAATATACCTACGAATTTTACGGAAATTTAAGCGAATATGATTATGCGGTGAATTATTACAACACCGAAAGCGTTATGGAATTATACAAGCTGATTTCCCAAAGGGAGGACGCCTGTATGGTGGGAGTTATAAATCTCACCGTGGATTTCGAAAGCATTGATTCGCTCGAAGCGCAGTTTTCGGATAAGCATTATACAAAGCAAGGATACGAAATAATAAAATAAGTATCTATACAAAACCCCGACAGATGTAATATCTGCCGGGGTTATTTGTTTATATTCTTTCTATAACTATATCGTCCGTATTGAGATTTATGGGAGGGCGGGGTTTTATTTTAAGCAGGTCTAATTTATATTTGCGGCAAACGCCGTCAAAGGGCACTTTGCCCTTATACAGACAATAGCATTTATCAAAATCCCCGTTGGAGTGGACGCAGTTTAAGCATTGTTTTTCGACAGAAGCAGACATTTTTCTCACCTCTTTTATATTATACGACCGGACAAAGGATTTGTCAAGTAAGAAGGGTTAAAAGTGCCATCAAAGCTCCCATAAGTATGCGGGATATTACAAAAGGCTTTGGAGAAAGGCTTTTGTTTATTACAGACACCGTTTGGAATATACCGGAAAGAGAGCCAAAACCCAAAAACAGCCCGCACAACACCTCACGGGTGGGAGGTGAAAAAGAAACACTTTGCGCTATTCCGCCGGAAAATTCAAAAAGTCCTCTTAAAACCAGAGAATATCTACTGCCATCCGGAAAGATACACGAAACCATTACACCCAAAACATAAAAGCATATTATAAACCCGCACACCGAAACCAAAAGAAAAGCGGATTCCGAAACAGAAGCAACAAAATCTGTTTTGCGTATGTAATTTACCGCTGTGTTTTTTGGTTTTTCTTCATTTCTTAACAAAAACGGGCGGAAGACAAGAGCGATGAACACAACAGACAAAACCAAAAACAAAAGAAGCTTTATACCGTATTTTATATCCCCCATTACGTAAGCCCCCGCAAAAGACAAAATAAAAGGTATGGACGCTCCCGAGCAAAGACAGCACAGATATTCCCCCCGTTTTTTTGATATTACACCGCTTTCGTACAAAAAAACACAGTTTTTTGCACCTGCGGGGCATCCGCACAAAAATCCCAGCGCCACCGTAAACACGCTTCCCCACAAAGGGTGGGCGCACAGCCTTGTAACGGCGGTTATGGCGGTTATACGGCGGGAAAACACCAGATAAATATACAAAGCGGGAATTATATTGGCAAAGCAAAAAGTTACAGCCTGCGCCGTTGCCGCGCCCACGCTTTTGGGAAACGCCAAAAGAATGGCAAAAAACGCGGCAAAAGCAAGGTTTACTGTACGTATCCACATCTTGCGTCCTTTGATATTCATAAACTACCAGCTCCCATAATAATATATACGGAAAGGCGTGAAAAATATGAAAAAGTTACCCGATACTATCTTTGGGGAATTTTTGGAAATGAGAGGCAACACCTATCTTGCCGCCGACGGATACGGAAAAATGCTGGAATACGGAAACGAAAAAATTGTGCTTTGCGGAAAGAACTTAAAGATAACCGTGCTTGGTAAACGGCTTAAAATGAATTATCTTTCGGGCACCAAAATAGGTATTGACGGATATATACGGAGCGTGGAATATGAACCGAATAATACGTAGCATTTTAGGGTCCTACACCGTTACCCTGCCAAAAGAAAAAGCGCCAAATCTTTTTAATCTTTGCAGAGAAAAAGGGGTGTTCTTTTTTTCACCTTTAGCCGATGAGGATACGGTAACTGTAAAAGTGAGTCTGTTTTCCTGCAAAAAGTTCCTTGAGCTTGCGCAGAGCGAGGGAATACAAGGGAAAATAACCGAAAGGCAGGGGCTTCCCTTTTTGGTTTCCCGCTACAGAAAAAGATACGGAATATATATAGGAATAATATTAAGCGCCATTTTTATGCTGTTTTCCTCTATGCATATATGGGAAATAAATATTACGGGCAACCAGAACATAAAAAAAGAAGAAATATTAAAAATTCTTGCTTTACACGGAATAAAAGTAGGCACGTTTATACCCGATATTGATGCAGACCTTACCGCCGAATACATACTTTTGGAATATTCGCCCCTTTCATCCCTTGCCATAAACGTAAAGGGCACGGTGGCGACGGTAGACGTTATAGAAAGAGTTAAAAAGCCGGAAAGCGAATTTGCGGAAGAGGGATACTGCAATCTTGTCGCCGAAGAAGACGGGATAATAACCAACGTGATCGCAGCGGAGGGGCACCCCGAAATAAAAATAGGTGACGTGGTAACCGAAGGGCAATTACTTGTAAACGGAATTGTGGAAAACCGCTACGGCGCTTTTAAGATAGTAAATGCAAAGGGCTACGTGTATGCCGACGTTTATAAGGATATCGAATTCGAAATCCCTTTGAATCA
>JAFOBR010000015.1 GCA_017381715.1 Clostridia bacterium | reverse complement strand
GCCTGTTCAAACAAATCTCTTACACGGGAAGCGCCGACACCGACGTAAAGTTCAACGAAATCGGAACCGGACAAGGAATAGAAAGGTACGGAGGATTCTCCCGCAACAGCTTTTGCCAGCAAGGTCTTACCGGTACCGGGCGCGCCTACCAAAAGCACGCCCTTGGGTATTCTGGCGCCCAAAGAACTGAACTTTTTGGGGTTCTTAAGGAATTCAACAACTTCACGCAGTTCTTCCTTTTCTTCGTCTGCTCCTGCAACGTCGCTAAACAAAATCTTTCTTGATTCATCGGAGCCCAGCTTTGCACGGGATTTGGAGAAAGAGTTCATTCTACCGATACCGCCCATACCGCCGCCGGAGGAATTGCTTGAATTCATTCTGGCAAAGAATATCCACCAGAGTACAATCATGGTGATGACTACGAGTATTATAGGCAAAAACTTGAGCCAAGCCGGTGTAGGCGTGGGAGCCTCGTATTCATAGGTTTTAATAATTCCGGAGGAATGCTGTTCTTCTATAAGCTCGCTGAAATCATAGTAGAATATAGACAGATCGCGAAGAGTATGGGAAACAGTTTCTCCGTTTTTAAGCTTCATTGTAAGCTTATTTGTCTTTGAAACGGTAAATTCCACTACCTGTTCATCGTGAAAATATTCGCTTACCTTCGCGTAGTTAATTGTTGTGCTTGATTCGGTTCCGCCCATTACAAAAGCGGCAACTATTATGGCTACTATTGCGACGAGCCAGAATAATCCCCAACCGGTGTTACTTTTCTTCATTATGCTTCTCCGTTTCGGAACAGAGCAGCCCCAAAATATGCCGCCCTGAATTTGAAAACACTCTGTCGTCTGCCCCGATATAGGGAACGTAAACTATTCCCTCGTCATCACATATGATCGGAATATCGTTGCGTACGCAAAGCGGTATTTTTTTATTTATAAATTCTTTTCGCACGCTTTTGGAAACGCCGAACACTTTTATTCGGTCTCCTTCCATTCTGGGACGTGCGTACAAACTGCCAACTATTTTACCACAATCTACCGTTACTGATGTTGCCAATTTGTAAACATTTTCGTTTCCGTAAAAAATCTTTGTGTTTTTTTGCGGAATTTCGGTAATTCCCTGCTGTATGTGAACGCAGTATTCGGAACAAACTGTTCTTTTTTCAAAAGAATAATCGCCGTAATAAACGTATACACATACTTTTCCCGGAAGATCCAAGGCGGTGCATACACGGTTTTTAACCGATTCGGCTATTTTATTAATATGTGCAAAATCCAAAGAAAGACCCGTTTTTGCTTCATATCGCTTTGATATCTGCCGTGTTAACAAGGACAAAGGAAGATCTGCGGGCAACGCACTACCGCACTCCAAAAGCCTGTCTTCGAAATAATTTTTATCGTTTCTCACAGATTCACACAAACGGGAAACTGCGGTTACAACAGAAGGATTTATACTGCGCAACACGGGCATTACGGAATGTCTGATTTTATTGCGGGTATAGCTTTCATCGGAATTAGTGCTGTCTGTTACGTACTGAATTTGTCTTTCCTTGAGATATGCGTCTATTTCTGCACGGGTAGAGTTAAGAAGCGGCCGTATTATCCTGCCTCTTACAGCGGGAATACCGCAAAGGCCATCGGACGAACAGCCGCGGACAAGGTTAAATATAACCGTCTCGGCATTATCGTCACCGTTGTGAGCCGTTGCTATATAACGGGATTCGGTTGCATCCGCAATCTCGTTCAAAAGCTGATACCGCACAGCACGGGCTGTTTCTTCAATCCCCTTGCCACATTCCTTGGAAACAGCGGGAATATCTGCATTTTTTGTATAAAACCGGATACCGAGATCGTTGCACAGCTCACGGCAAAACGCCTGATCTCTATCAGCCTCTTCCCCTCTTATACCGTGGTTGAGATGGAAAGCGCATATATCTGCGCCCAATTCTTTTAAAACGGAAAGAAGGCATACAGAATCACCGCCGCCGGAAAGCGCCACTAATATACGTCCCTTTTCTATACAGTTAAGAAATTCCGAAACGCTGTTAATCGGGTTCATTTGTATCCTCATCAACAGAAACGAAACGGAAGGTGCTTCCGTACCAAGCAAGCTTTGCTATGCCCTGCGCACCGTGTCTGTTCTTTGCAATAATACATTCCACCGCTTCAAAATCACCCTGGGTGGGAGGCGCATTCTTGTCGGAAGGCGTTTCTTTATTAAGGAATATAACCATATCTGCATCCTGCTCTATGGCACCGGAATCACGAAGGTCAGAAAGCATGGGCCTCTTTTCGTTACGCTGTTCACTGCGTCTTGCCAACTGAGAAAGAAGGATTATGGGAACGCCCAGATCCTTGCCCATAAGCTTAAGATCACGGGTTATGGCGGCAACTTCCAAAACTTTATTATCAGTATGGCTTTCACCTCGAATAAGTTGCAGGTAGTCGATAACCACGAGTCCCAGATTCTTGCATCTGCGAAGCTTTGCTTTCATTGCGGTCGTAGTAATATCGGAAGTATCGTCGATCAAAACATCAAGGGAAGAAAGAGACGATGCCGCCGTAGCAATTCTGCTCCATTCTTCGGGCAGAATTCTACCCGTACGGAGAGCCGAGCTGTGAACTGCGGCTTCTGTGGAAAGCATACGGTTAACAAGCTGATCTGCTGTCATTTCCAGAGAGAAAATCGCAACTTCTTTTCTGGAAGAACGAGCGATATTTGAAGCAACGTTCAAAGCAAATGAAGTTTTACCAACACCGGGACGGGCACCTAAAATAACCAGATCTCCGGGACCGATACCAAGCAGATATCTATCCAAAGAAGAAAACCCGGTCTTATATCCCGTTGCACCTTCAGGGTTCTTTTCCAGCTCGTGATAATTATCCAAAGCCTGAACGATAGCCTCACGGATATGCATAAAACGATCCGAATATTTGTCTGCGGAAATATCGTATATTGCTTTTTCCGCAGAATCCACGATATCTCTTACTTCTCCGATTTCGGAGTAAGCGTTATCGGAAATATCACGCGCGGCTGCAATGAGCTGTCGGAGTACGGTTTTATCCTTTACAATGCGAACGTATTCTTCAATGTTCGTAGCGGCAGATGCCATATCAACCAACTGTTTAATATATTTCGCCGCATCGCCTTCGGAATAATTACCCATTTTTGTAATTTGCTCGATAAGGGTAACTATATCGATCTCCACGTTACTGCGGAACATACCGGTCATTGCGTTATAAATTACACCGTGACGTTCAAGATAAAAATCTTCCGCTTTAACTTTTTCGCTTATCTGCGCTATCTTTTGCGGGTCGACAAGAATTATTCCGAGTATAGCCTGCTCTGCTTCCAGAGAATAGGGCATTTGTCGAATAGAATCAATTTCGGCCATTATTATCTTCCGTTTCTTAGTTTTGTACAATAACTTTTAATTTTGCTGAAATTTCGGGATAAAGCTTTACGGTTACGTTGTATTCGCCTACATTTTTAATGTTATCGTTAAGCACGAGCTTGCGCTTATCTACATTAATACCAAAGGTTTCGTTTATCTTTGCGCTGAGATCGGATGCGGTTACAGCCGCATACAGTCTTCCGTCTGCGCCGCCGGTAGCTTTGTAAACTATGCTCTTGCCGTCGATCTTTGCGGCAGCTTCCTGCGCCGCTTTTTTATCCTCAGCTTTTTTATGTGCCTCGGATGCCTTTCTGTTTTTATATTCTGTAAGTATCTGGGGTGTTGCCTCTACAGCAAGCTTACGGGGTATGAGAAAATTTCTCGCATATCCATCGGAAGCTTCGATAATCTCACCCTTTTTACCCTGACTGCGTACATCTTCAAGAAGCAGTACTTTCATCTTCTTTCCTCCTTAATCTTCCTTCGCAAAAATCATCTATTGCGGTTTCCAATTGTTTTAAAACTTCGTTTGTTTCTGTGTTTTCTATTTTGCAAGCCGCGGCATCAAATCTTCCGCCGCCGCCGAAATATGTCATTACCGTACCAACGTTAAGCTCATCACTGCGGGAGCGTGCGGAAATGCGCACATCGTTACCCACCTGACACACCACAAAGGAAGCGTCAACGTTTTCTATGGTAAGCATACGGTCTGCAACAGTGCAGCACAAACGGTAATCCACATCGTTTCCTATTCCGTCAAAGAAGGAAACTGCTATATTATCCTTATAACGGTAAATATTTCTTTCTATACGGGCAAGCTTGATATACTCGTCCATATCGTTTTTAAACAGTTCTTTTGCCTCTCCGGGATCTGCACCCAAACTGCGCAGATAGAAGGATGCGCCGAAGGTACGCACACCGGTACCGCGGGTAAAGTTTTGTGTATCCAGTAAAATACCCGAAAACAGCAAAATTGCTTCTTCCTTCTTCATAGATCCTGCGGAAAGTTTTTCTTCCAGTATCTCGCTTACAAGCTCGGAAGCGGAAGAAGCGGAAGGATCTATAAATTCAAGAGAAATCGACTTGGTAAAGTCTTCTTTCTTTATATGGTGGTCAATTATAACCACCTGAGACGCATTATTATATACCTCTGCGGAAGCAAACATATCCACGTTGTTAACGTCTACAATAACCAGCAGTGCAGAAGGCGTGATAAGCTCTTGCGCATAAATATCGTCAACAAATACGTTTTTGTATTCAGGCAAACCTGAAACAAGACGCAAAGCCGGTGCGATATCCGCATCTCTCTCACTTGTTATAATAAAGGGACGTTTTCCGTGCATAAACGCAAGTCTTGCGATACCAACGCACGCCGCAATAGAATCGAAATCGGGATTCTTGTGGCCCATAATTATTACGTTGGAGCAATTCTCTATAAGATTGGAAAGAGTAAAAGCGGCATTACGGGAAGGACCTTTACTGTCCTTCTTTGCGGCACGGACTCTCGCACCGTAATTACGTGCCTGAGTTCTGTCACGAACCACTGCTTGTGCACCGCCCTTTTGCAGAGCAAGTTGAAGCGCCTGCATAGCAATCTCTTCTTTTTCGGAAAAAGAGCCGTCTGTAGCAGCAACACCGATAGAAATGGTCAAAGGTGCACCGCCATCAGAAGCGGTAACCGCAGAAACAAGGTCAATAATATCAAAATCCGATTCGATCATATCGGCAACGTACTGCTCATCAAACACGCAGATGTACTTATCTCGCTCAAACTCTTTTATAAGACCGTTAAAGGTAGATGCCCATTCCGTAAGAACAGAGCTTACCTTTGCAGAAGAAGCGCGGTAATTATCCTTGAGTCCCTGAGCAAGCTCGGAAAAGTTATCCACAACAATATACATAACTGCGGGATTATGCATTTTGATATACTTCTTGCTTTCAAATAAGCCGGTATCATCGTACATAATACAAAGATCGTATTTCTTTGCGGAACCAAATACGGGATAATGCTGAACAGTAAAGTGACGGTTATCGGCAGTATATTCGGCAGGTTCACTGTCGCTATTCTTGCGAGGCATAAGAACGCCTTCAAATATACCGCTAACGTTGGCACCGTGCTTTGCGGATTTGGATTTGTCAATTTCAGAAAGTGCCTCGTTGTGCCAGATGACCTTACCATGATCATCTACAAGAAGGGCGGGATGCTCAAGCTTCATCAAAAAGCTTACTGTCAAAGCAGAAATGGATTTCTCTGTTTGCTCGGGAAGCTTCCATCTTAATTTAAAAAGCTGGACGCAAACCACAATAACGGCAAACACAAAAGCTACAGCAAGACATATCCAGCCCGAAACGTTATTTTTCGTAACGAAGGAAATAACGGACGAAACCAAAAGTGCCGCCAACGACAGAAGTTCCGCCAAATAATTAGCAAAAACTTTCTTCAACGTGAACACTCCTTTCCGATAAAAATTAAATTAATGTCATTTGATTAAGCTCGGGATCGTCATCCTCAAAAAGACCGCCGGTGGACGGCAAGGTGGATTTACGGTACCGGCTTTCCTTTTCCAACGTACGTACGTTGGGATCATATACAGAGGCGCTTACCACGGTATGACCTTTTTTGAGTGTCATTACAGTAGCACCGGAAGCACTTCTGGTGGATTTTTCTGTAATTTGTTTTTCTTTAATAAGCAATGCTCTGGAAGCAGAAGAAATAATAAGGTATTCCTGCTTTTCGTTTCCGCCTCTGAACACGCCAACCGCAACCGTTCCGGAAGCAAGTGCGTTTGTTAATTTTTTACGGTTAGTAACGGTCTTGTATGCCTCTGCAGGGAATCTGACAGCTTTACCGTTTTCATAAAATACTACGAAGCTGCCGCTGAAATCCGACATTGCGTGTGCCGCCACTACCTTCTCACCCTCGTCAAAGCCAAGCTTTGCAGGCACGTATTCGCCCAAAGCAGACGCTTTGATATCGTCAAAATCATACATATGCGCCTTGTATACCTGAGCGTGGTTGGTAAAGAACAGCACCTCCGAACCGTTGGTGGTTTCTGTGCTTATAAGCAATTCGTCGCCTTCCTTGAACTTTTGAACGTCACTGCCGCGCAAAGATGCGGGAAGACATTTTTTAAAGTATCCTTCCTTACTTACAAACATAAAGCAGGGATAATCTTCAAATTTAGGCTCATCCGAAACAGCGGAAACGGATTCGGAGCTGAGAACCTCGGTTTTGCGGGGTTTGCCATATTTTTCCTTGATCTTACCGAGCTGTTTAATAATAACGTTACGTATCTTACGCTCGGAGGCAATCAGGCTTTTCAGTTCTTCGATCTCTTTTTCAAGGTCGCCTATTTCTTCCGTGCGGTTGATAATATATTCTCTGTTAAGATTACGTAGCTTGATATCGGCAACATATTCCGCCTGAACCTTGTCTATATCAAATCCGCTCATCAAATTAGGAACAACGTCTTTTTCGTTTTCGGTATGGCGGATGATGGCAATAGCCTTATCAATATCCAGCAAAATCTTACGCAAACCGTATAAAAGATGGAGCTTATCGCTCTTTTTGCCCAGATCGTAAATATAATTACGGCGTAAGCACTCGACACGGAAAGCACTCCATTCCTCTATAATCTCTGCAATACCCAGCGTGCGGGGAACGCCGCCGATAAGGATATTGAAGTTGCATCCGAATGTGTCTTCCAAAGGTGTGGATTTGCACAGCTTTGCCATCAGCTTATCCGGCTCTGCGCCACGCTTGATATCGATGGTAAGAGTAAGGCCGTTAAGACCGATTTCGTCACGTACGTCGGAAATCTCCTTAACTTTACCCTCTTTAACAAGCTTTACAATGGAATCTTTTATCTTTTCCGCCGTAGTGGTATAGGGAATTTCGTATACCTCTATATGATTTCCGTCCACACGCCATTTGGAGCGTACGCGGAAGGTACCCACACCGGTGGAATAAATATCGGCCATTTTATCTTTATCGTAAATAAGCTGACCGCCTGTAGAAAAATCAGGGGCAGGCATTATTTCCAAAAGCTCGGGAACGGTAATATTGCCGTTCTTAAGAAACAACGATGTCGCGTCGCATAATTCCCCAAGATTAAACGAACATATACGACTGGTCATACCTACCGCAATACCGTTATTGGGAGCGACAAGAATGTTGGGAAAGGAAACGGGAAGAAGCGTAGGCTCCTTCATGGTTCCGTCGTAGTTATCCACAAAATCCACGCCGTCTCTGTCTATACCGTCAAAAAGTTCTTCGCAAATGGGTGCAAGCTTACATTCGGTATAACGGGAAGCGGAATACACCATATCGGAATATTGCTTTCCGAAAGCACCCTTGGACTCTATTAGAGGATGCAAAAGAGCTTCTCTGCCGGTGGTAAGTCTGACGAGAGTTTCGTATATAGCTGCGTCGCCATGGGGGTTGAGCATCATTGTCTGACCCACAACCTTAGCGCTTTTTACCTTTTGACCCGTCATAAGACCCATTTTATACATAGAGTACAAAAGCTTTCTGTGAGAAGGCTTAAGACCGTCTATTTCGGGAATAGCACGGGAAACGATAACGCTCATAGCGTAGGGCATATAGTTGCTTTCAAGAATTTCGGTAATTGGAGTATTGACAACTTCCGCAAGCTTGATAGGAGCAGGCTCAACTTTTTTCTTTTTAGCCATTGTTATACCTCCCTATCAATAATCCGCAAGATCAAGATATCTTGCACCGTTTTCGGCAATAAACTGTTTTCTGCCGACAAGGTTATCACCCAAGAGAACGTCAAACATTTCATAAGTTTTCGCTTCATCATCGGGAGTGATTCTTACAAGCTTTCTTGAGGCAGGCGCCATTGTGGTGCGGGACATCATATCCGCATCGTTTTCGCCCAAACCTTTTGAACGCTGAATTGTATATTTGGAATTACCTATCTTTGAAAGAATGGATATTTTCTCCTGTTCGTCATAAGCAAAGAAGGTATCTTCCTTGGTATTTATCTCATACAAAGGCGTTTCCGCAATATACACCCTGCCCTCTCTTATAAGGGTAGGAAGCAGGCGGTAAAACAGCGTGAGTATAAGCGTTCTGATCTGATATCCGTCCTCATCGGCATCGGTACAGATAATTATCTTTGACCAACGCAAAGCGGCAAGGTTGAATTCGGTAAGATTTTTGCTGCCTTTTGCTTTTATCTCCACTCCGCATCCGATAACCTTAAGCAGATCCACGATAATATCGCTTTTAAAAATAGCTTCGTAAGACGCTTTAAGACAGTTAAGTGTTTTACCACGTACGGGGATTATAGCTTGGAAAGAGGGATCTCTTGCAAGCTTACAACTGGTAAGCGCAGAATCACCCTCAACTATATACAATTCGCATACCTCGGGGTCCTTACTGCGGCAGTTTACGAATTTTTCAACCGTGTTATTTATATCCAGAGTCGTAGTAAGCTTTTTCTTTACGTTAAGGCGCATACTTTCCGCAGATTCGCGGCTGCGCTTGTTAACCAGAACCTGCTGGCAGGCTTTATCTGCCGCCGCAGGGTTTTCCGCAAAATACACCTCAAGCTTTTGCTTGAAGAAATCTGCCATAGCATCGGCAATAAAGACGTTGGTTATGGCTTTTTTCGTCTGGTTGGAATAGGATGTGGCGGTAGAAAAACAGTTGGTTACAAGCACCAAGGAATCCGCAACGTCGTTCCATGTTACTTTGCTCTCGGATTTTGTGTATTTACCGTTATCTTTCAGATATTTATCTACAGCATACACAAAAGCGGTCTTAGCAGCTTTTTCAGGAGAACCGCCATGTTCGAGAAATGAGGAATTGTGGTAATATTCAATAAAATTGGATTCGTTTGAAAAACAAAATGCAAAATTTATAAGCAGGCTGTAATCGGGCTGGTCAGCTCTGTCTCTGCCCACACGTTCACAAGAATACTGGACGGGCTCGGTAAGATATCCCATACCAACATTTTCGTTGATATAGTCCATTATTCCGTTGGGATACAGATATTCGTCCTTTTTCCAGCTTCCGTCGGGATTCTGCCAGTTAAGAACCAAGGTAAGCCCTGCGTTTGCAACAGCCTGACGCTTTAAAACCTCGGTGAAAAATTCATAAGGAATGGAAATATCGGTAAATACATCGTAATCCGGCTTCCATTTAACAGTGGTACCACTTTTGCCTTTTGAGCAAGGCTCCTTTTGCAATTCTCCGACAGGATTGCCCTTGGAAAACTCCATAGTGGATTTGACACCGCGGGAGCAGGAGGTTACTGTCATATATTCAGAAGCATACTGAGTAGCGCAGGCGCCCAAGCCGTTGGTACCCAGAGAATATCCATAGGGGCTTCCGCCTTGTTTATCATACTTACCGCCTGCATAAAGCTCGCAATATACAAGCTCCCAGTTGTATCTTCCTTCTTTTTCATTCCAGTCCAGAGGAACGCCTCTGCCGAAATCTTCGACGATCATAGCGTGATCGGAAAATACGGTTACGTTAATTACGTTGCCGTACCCCTCTCGGGCTTCGTCTATTGAGTTTGAAAGTATTTCGAAAAATGAATGCTCGCAGCCTTCAAGACCGTCACTTCCGAAAATAACCGCAGGACGCAAACGTACTCTGTCTGCGCCTTTGAGTGATGATATTGAATGGCTGTCGTATTCGGGCTTTTTCTTGGACACGAGGACACCTCAAAAATTTATTTATCTGTGGAATAAAAGCCTACCTTGCGGTAAACCTTGGAAAGAGTGCGTCTTGCAAGATAAGACGCCTGCTGCGCGCCGTTATCAAGAACGGAATTAAGATACGCTTTGTCCTTGAGAAGTCTTTCCGTTTCTTCTCTTACGGGACGGAGAAGTTCTACAACGGCTTCGCCTACGAAGGGCTTGAATTCGCCGTAGCCTTTGCCTGCAAACTGATTTTCTATCTGCTCAAAGGTCATTCCGGTAGCAGCGGAGCAAATTGTCATAAGGTTGGATATACCCTTTTTGTTTACGGGATCATATCTGACTTCGGTTTCACTGTCGGTAACGGCGCGCTTGAAGCGTGCCATAATGTCCTCGGGTCTGTCAAGAAGGCAGATACAGCCGTTATCGCTTTCAGACTTGCTCATTTTGGATTCGGGGTCGGAAAGGCTCATAATTCTTGCGCCGAGCTTGGGGATAAAAGGCTCGGGCATTTTGAACACGTCGCCGTAGACGCCGTTGAAGCGGTTGGCAATATCACGGCAAAGCTCCACGTGCTGCTTCTGGTCCTCACCGACGGGAACCAGATCGGTCTGGTAAAGAAGGATATCTGCCGCCATCAGTACGGGATAATCGTAAAGACCTGCGTTTATGTTATCTGCATGCTTTGCGGATTTATCCTTAAATTGGGTCATACGGTTAAGCTCGCCTACCATTGTGTAGCAATTGAGCACCCAGCCCAGCTCTGCGTGAGCGGGAACGTGGCTTTGTAAAAAGAGCACATTTTTTTCGGGGTCAAGACCGCAGGCAATATACTGAGCAAGCTGCATAATGGTACGCTTTCTGAGCAGCGCAGGGTCCTGCCTTACGGTGATAGCGTGAAGGTCCGCAATACAGTATATACAGTTATAATCTTCCTGGAGCTGCTTCCAGTTGCGAATAGCACCTATATAAGAACCAAGTGTTAACTCACCGGAAGGCTTTATACCGGAAAGTATTGTCTTTTTTTCTTTTGAAAATTCCGCCATAACATTTACCTCTTTATAAATTCGTTAACGTTAGCGCAGAAAATTTCCGTTCCTCGTGTTATCTGTTCATCGGTGGGCATGGAGTAATTAAGCCGCACAGAACTGCAAGACGCAGGCTGGGGCAAAAATGCTTTTCCGTCAACCACGGCGATGTTTTTTTCGATACACGATTTGAAAATTTCGCTTGAATCACCATCGGGCAAAGATACCCAAAGGAAAAGTCCTCCTTCGGGTCTGGTAAACCTCACCTCACCCGAAAGACCGTTTTCAAGCCCGTTTATCATTAACGATGCTTTTCTTTTGTATAATTCTTTTATTGTTTGAATGTGTTTATCAATATCGTTATCCTCAAGATATTTCGAAACCAGCATTTGGAAAAACAGATTGGTATGAACGTCATTTGCTTGTTTAACTACCACGCATCTGTCAATAATCTGCTTGGGACCGCACAAATATCCAACACGCATACCCGAAGAAAGTATCTTTGAAAAAGAGGAGGTATACACCACTATTCCTTCTGTATCAATGGATTTTATTGTGGGAACGTCCTCACCCGCAAAGCGCAGCTCGCCGTAGGGGTTGTCCTCCAAGATCAAAGCCCCGTATTTAAGGGCAAGACGGTATATCTCTTTACGCTTTTCAAGACTCGTTGTTATGCCCGTGGGATTGTGGAAAGTGGGAATAAGATATATAAATTTAGCGCCCTTATTATTCTTTAAAGCACTTTCCAAACCGGAAACGGAAATGCCGTCTTCCTCCATTTCAACGCCCACGGTATTGGCACCGCAGACACGGAAAGCGTTGAGCGCACCTATGAAAGAGGGACTTTCGCATATTACGGTATCGCCCGCATTGAGCATCACTCTGGAAAAGAGATCTATCCCCTGCTGACCGCCGGTGGTTATTATAACCTCGTCGTTTACGGTGAAAGAAGAAAACTTGTTTACAAGACGGTTTTTAACCCAATCCCGTAAAGGTGCGTATCCTTCCGTAGTGCCGTACTGCAAAGCTGCGGAAGCACTGCTTTGGAAAACAGCGTTTGAAGCTTTTTGCATTTCCTCTGTGGGAAAGGATTCCGGAGAAGGGTTCCCTGCCGCAAAAGAAATAAGACCCGGAACGGACAAAAATTTGAATATTTCACGTATTGCTGAAGGCTTTACGTTCTTTACATTTTCCGATATCCTGTAATCCATAATAGTACCCCACATTAATATCCAAAATATAATACCATATATTGTGAAAAAATTCAACAGTTTTTTGCATTTTGTTGTTTACAAGAACGGCATTTTGTAGTATAATATCCTGAAAAATAATGTAAGGAGATACAATATATGGCAAACACAGTACTTGTGGAGACCTCTGCTCGCCACGTTCACCTTTCCCAAGCTGATATAGAAACGCTTTTCGGCGCAGGACACGAGCTCACAGTTAAGAAAATGCTGTCCCAGCCCGGTCAGTTTGCTTGTGAAGAACGTGTTGACGTAGTCGGTCCCAAGAATACCATTAAAAACGTTTCCGTTCTCGGTCCCGCACGTAAAGCTTCTCAGGTTGAAGTTTCTCTTACCGATGCAAGAACTCTCGGCATAAGCGTTCCCGTAAGAGAATCCGGCGACCTTAAGGGAAGCGCACCCGTAAAGCTTGTCGGCCCCGCAGGAGAAGTTGAGCTTACCGAAGGAGCTATCGCGGCACAGCGCCACGTACATCTCACTCCCGAAACTGCTGAAAAGTTCGGCGTTTCCGATAAAGAGATCGTTCTGGCAAAGCTTGATACTCCCCGCGCTCTTATTTTTGATGACGTAGTTATAAGAGTAAGCCCCTCTTTTGCAGACGCAATGCATATCGATACCGACGAATCCAATGCGGCAAACGCATTCGGTTCTTACAACGCAGAAATTATTAAAAAATAAACATAAACCAGAAAGGACTAAAAGTATGATCAACTATTCAAAAGAAGTCGAGCATATGTGTGTCGTAGCCAAGGGTCCCAACCATGGTCCCGCTCCTATTCCCGAAGAAGGAAAATGGGTGAAGGCTAAAGAAGTAAGCGACATTTCCGCTTTTACACACGGTGTAGGCTGGTGCGCACCTCAGCAGGGCGCTTGCAAACTTTCCCTTAACGTTAAAAACGGTATTATCGAAGAGGCTCTCGTAGAGACTATCGGTTGCTCCGGTATGACTCACTCCGCTGCTATGGCAGCTGAAATCCTCCCCGGCAAGACCATTCTCGAAGCTCTCAACACTGACCTTGTTTGTGACGCTATCAACACCGCTATGCGCGAACTCTTCCTCCAGATCGTTTACGGACGTTCTCAGTCCGCTTTCTCTGATGACGGTCTGTCTATCGGCGCAGGTCTTGAAGACCTTGGTAAGGGCGCACGCTCTCAGGTTGGTACTATGTACGGTACCAAGGCAAAGGGTGTTCGTTATCTTGAAATGGCAGAAGGCTATGTTACCCGCATGGCTCTTGACGAAAACAACCAGGTTATCGGCTATGAGTTCGTATC
>JAFOBR010000014.1 GCA_017381715.1 Clostridia bacterium | reverse complement strand
GGCAGAAAGGGTGTTACCCCCGAAGTGATAGGAATTAACCTGCGGGACGCCCGTATTCCCGATAATGACGGAGCTATGCCGAAAAACCTGCCTGTTGTGCCTGACGGTCCCACCGCATATTTTTCCACTCTGCCCGTGGATGACATTGTGGAAAGTGTAAACAAAGCGGGTGTTCCCTCTTTTAAATCATATTCCGCAGGGGCGTTTGTGTGCAACGATCTGCTTTATTCCCTACTCCACCGTTTTGACGGCACGGGCAAAATGATCGGCTTCATTCACGTGCCTTTTCTTCCCGAACAGGCGGGAGATAAACACCCCTCCCTCACCACGGAGCAAATTGTAACCGCCCTGACAGCGGCGATAGAGGCTATATAAATATCACCCCAAGAAGACTTTGTTGCTTCTTGGGGTGATTTGTTACTGTGCATCCAGCATATTTTCTATAAATATTCCGTAGCCTTTGGTGTGGTCGTTTACGAGAACGTGAGTCACTGCGCCGGCGAGCCTGCCGTTCTGGATAATGGGCGAGCCCGACATTCCCTGTACTATGCCCCCTGTGGCGTTGAGAAGGTCGGGATCTGTAACACGAATAAGAAAGTTCTTGGTTTCCCCCGAATCTTTATATACCTTTACTATTTCTATATCGTATTCCCCCACCTTGCCGTTTATCTGACAAAGTACGGTGGCTTTGCCCTCGGTTATCTCTTTTTTCTTGGCTACCTCCAAGGGCTGACGGAGAGATGCAGGCAGAGTTGAAAAATTGCCGTACACTCCCGTTTGGGTGTTTTTGAAAATTTCACCCCGCACGTCCTTGCCGAAGGTGCCCTTCAGTTCGCCGGGCACGCGGATATCTCCCTTGTCTATGGCGGTGATATTTACATCCACCACATATGCTTTGCCCACGGGCATTAATGCGCCCGTATCCACATCGCAAATGCCGTGACCCAAACCTCCGAAATCACCGGTAAACCCGTTTATATAGGTTACGGTGCCGATACCTGCGGTGGAATCCCGCACCCACACGCCGATACACCATTTACCCGTTTCCGTGCTTAAGACGGGAGTTACCTTGACCTGACGCTCGGCGCCGTCGGAATTCCGCACCGCCAGCACCATTTCTTTGCCTCTGCTTTGATCCACAGCGCTCAAAAGCTCTTCCGAAGTGGCAAGCTTTTTGCCGTCTGCAGAAATAATTGTTTCCTTTACTTTAATACCGCAATCCTTTGCAGGGGAACACAAGCCTGCAGAGGTTGTTACATCCGCCGTGCCGACCACCAAAAGTCCGTCTGTGAAAAATTTTACTCCGAAATTCATTCCGCCGGGGATAAGCTTTTGCCGCCCCGCCGAAACCTCTACTCCCGAAAGCATACCCACACAGATACAAGCACAAAGGATGAGAAAGGTAAAACGATAAATACTTTTCATAACATCACCTTTTACTTTTTTAAGATGAATGAATAAAACGCCCTCAGAAACAATTATGCGCAAAACAAAAGTTTATATGTCTTGATAAATAAGGAAAACGCAGAAGAAATTACTTTCTCCTGCGTTTATCGCTTGTTTTTGGTTTTTGGTTTGTTTTTGGTTTTTTTGTGTTTTTTTGCACTTTGTTTTTTGCGCTTGGCTCCGTTTTTTTGCGGAACGGAAGCAAAACGGGAATAAGGTCTTCCCTGCCCAGCTTATACAGCGCTTTTTTAACCATGGGCGCATTTTCGGGACGGTATGCCTGAAGCAGAGCGCGCTGAAGCTGTTTTTCCTCGTATGAACGGGGAACGTACACGCTTTTGCCCGTAAAGGGATCTACACCCGTGTAAAACATACAGGTGGATGCAGTACCCGGTGTGGGATAAAAATCCTGCACCTGCTCGGGGTTTATGTTGTTTTCCTTTAAATAAAGAGCCAGCTCCAGAGCATCCTCCAGCCTGCTTCCCGGATGAGAGGACATAAGATAAGGCACCAGATACTGTTCTTTTCCCATAGACTGGGTTATGGAATAAAACTTCTTTTTAAAGCGGTTGTAAGTTTCTATACTCGGCTTGCCCATATAATGAAGCACGCTGTCTACACAATGCTCGGGGGCAACCTTAAGCTGTCCGCTTACGTGGTCGCGCACCAATTTTTTGAAAAAAGCATCGTTTTTATCTGCCAAAACGTAATCAAAACGGATTCCGCTGCGGATAAAGACTTTTTTTACGCCCTTTACCTTTTCTACCTCTTCAAGCAGGTGGATGTAATCGCTGTGGTCCACCTTCATGTTGGGGCACGGTGAAGGCTCTAAGCATTTGCGGTTTACGCAAAGACCGTGCTTTTTCTGTTTTTCGCAGGAAGCGAAGCGGAAGTTGGCGGTGGGACCCCCAACATCGTGAATATATCCTTTAAAATCCGGCTTGGCGGCGAGAATTTCTGCTTCTCTTACCACGGATTCCACGCTTCTGGAAACCACCTGCCTGCCCTGATGGAAGGCGATGGAACAGAAATTACAGTTGCCGAAGCAGCCTCTGTTGTGGGCTATGGAAAATTTTACCTCGTTTATGGCGGGAACGCCGCCAAACTGCTCGTAATACGGATGGTATTCCCTTTCAAAGGGGAGGGAATATACCGCATCCAATTCTGCACGGGTGAGAGGAGGCATTGGCGGGGTCTGCACCAGAATTTTATCCCCGTAATCCTCTACAAGGGCTTTACCGATAACGTGGTCCTGATTTTTTGCCTGAATATTAAAGGCTTTTGCAAAAAACTGCTTATCTGTTTTTAAAGTATCGTAATCCCCGATAAATTCGGTTTCGAACTTGGGAACAAAATCCTTTTCCGCCAGATAACAGCACCCTCTTACATCCCGTATTTTTTTAACGGGAACGCCTTTATCCAAAAGGAAAGCGATGCGGCGGAGTATATTTTCACCCATACCGTAGGTAAGGATATCCGCACGGCTGTCCACAAGGATACTGCGGCGCACCGAATCTGTCCAATAATCGTAATGGGCAAAACGGCGGGTGGATGCTTCTATACCCCCGATAATAAGGGGCACGTCCCCGTAGGCTTCGCGGATACGGTTGCAGTATACGATAACCGCACGGTCGGGCCGTTTTCCGCCTACACCGCCGGGAGAATAATAATCGCTGTTTCGTTTGCGGCGCGCGGCTGTGTAATGCGCCACCATTGAATCTATATTGCCGCTGTTTACGAGAAAAGCAAGGCGGGGCTTGCCGAACCGTTTAAAATCTTCGGTAGTGCGCCAATCCGGCTGGGGAATTACCGCAACGGAATATCCTTCCGCTTCCAGCACCCTGCCGATAACCGCCGTACCGAAGGACGGGTGATCCACATAGGCATCACCCGTCACGATAACAAAATCAAATTCGGTTATACCGCTCAGCCCGGCTTCCTCTTTAGTTATAGGAAGAAAAGCCATAATAAATTAATTGCGGTAGTTTTCTATGGTTTCGTCGATAGCGTTTTCTGCCTCAGCCTTAATGCTTTCAAAGGTGGAAACCAAGTCTGTCTTGCCCTGATAAGCGAGAGTCTGCATCATAGAGCCGATTCCGCCGAAGTTGTAGAAGGAGCCTACGTCAAACTTAAGGTTGGAGAAGATGTATTCATCCAGCATCTTTTCGGATTCGTCATCACGTGCATCACGGGATTTAAGAGTGGTTTCGTAGTATGCGGGAGTAAGGTAATTCTTTGCTTCGCAAGCGATAAGCTCGGTCATATATGCGGAAAATTCGGGATCCTTTGCGGAAACGGGGATTACTGCAACGTAGGTGCCTGCGCCGGAGGGAGTATAGTAGTTTTCCTGCTCTGCGTCAAACTTGGGAAGAGGGATGATACCGAATTCGATACCGTCGTCATAGTTACGGAGCTTCTTTATAGCGGAGAATACGCTGCAACGGAACAACGCTCTGCCTTCACCGAAGATATCCAGAGAAACTACCCAGAGTTCGGAGGCGGGAACGCCGTAATCAACGTCAAGTCTGTTGGAGCAAATGTGCCAGGTGTTTTTCTTTGCATATTCTTCAAGCAGACGCTGAGCAACGCTTACGGAACGGGTGCCTTCAAAAGTGAGGTAAGGCAGGTCATCTGCATCTTTATTTGCAAGAGATTCGCCTGCCGCGGAATAGAAGTTATAAGGATCGGAGGTTTCGCTTACCAGACCCCAGGTATCGTTATAATCCCACTTGCCGTCGCCGTTTTCAACGGTTGCCTTTTTGCACATTTCCAGCATTTTATCATAGGTCCAAACGCCTTCTTCAACCATCTCGTACAAGGACTTTTCACCGGGGAAAAGGGTTGCATACATCTCTTTATTGAAAACGAGAGCACGGGTAGATATCTTGGACATTATGGTGATATCACCGGTGGAGAAATAAAGCTGATCGGAAATAGAAAAAGCTTCATTTGCACCCTGAGACCACCAAGGCATGGTAAGGTCTATGTAAGGAGCAAGCTTTTCGCTGTTAAGCGCATGGATCTGACCTTCCTGAGCGAGAGTTATTGCGCCGGAAAGGAAGGGCATTGCCATATCGTAGTTACCCAAGCCGCCTGCAATATCATCCTGCACTGCGATAGTTACGTTTTTAACGTATATGGGGTTGATAACTACTCCGGTAAGCTCGGTAACGAGGTTGTTACGCTCTCTTACCGCTTCGTTAATAACCGCATCGGTAGTAGCGTATTTATCAAATCCGATATCCTCGGAGAAATAAGTGACCTGTTCTTCGTTGCTGGTTACAGCAACGTCAAAGGTAGCGTAAACGCTATCATTTACGTTCCACTCAAAAGCGGGAAGATTTGCTACGTAACGGCCGGATTCGGGATCGTAACCGTCAACCGCTTCCTGTTTGCTTGTTTCGGATTTGCTTACATCCCCATCTGCATCATTGCAGGAAACCAGCAAGCAGGAACCTGCCATAAGCATACAAAGGAACAAAACCAAAAGTTTTTTCATTTTTTGCCTCCGTGTTTTTTTAAAAATTATATATAACAAAAATTAATTTACGAAAATTACAACCTTTTACGGTTTTTTTACACTATATAGAAAACAGCTTTTTTCAAGCCGACCCAAAAAGTTCGGGTTCTTGGGGACTAATAATCACCCCAACAAAAACCGCGCGGCGGGAAAAAACACCCGCCGCGGGTAAAAACAACTTAAAATAGTGTAGATATATTAATCTCTGAAGTTTTCGATAGTATCTTCGATAGCGGATTCGATAGAGTCTTCTATTTCTTCAACGGAAGACTGAACGTCGGTACCCTTGGAGCCCATAAGGTTGGTAAGGATGGAGCTTGCGCCGGAGAAGCCGTAGATATAACCGGTATCGTAAATTACGTTGGAGAAGATGAGGTCGAGCATTCTTTCGGTTTCATCGTCCTTGGAATCACGCTTCTTAAGAGTTACTTCGTAGTAAGCGTCGGTAACGTAGTTCTTTGCTTCACAGCAAACGAGCTCGGTCATATATGCGGAGAATTCTTCGTCTTCAACACAGTTGGGAATTACAACTGCGTATGCCATGTGAGCAGAGCAGGGAGTGTAGTACTTTTCCTGTTCAGCATTGAGCTTGGGCATGGGAACGATACCGAATTCAACGCCTTCTTCGTATGCACGAAGCTTCTTGATAGCGGAGAATGCGGTGGTTCTGAACAATGCTCTGCCTTCGCCGAATACGTCAAGAGAAGCCTTCCAGATATCGGTAGCGCCCATCTGAGACATATCCTGAGCCATGATAGCCCAACCATCGGTCTGAAGAGCTTCGAGAACCTTAATAGCAGCGCTTACGCTGGAATTGGAATTCATAGAGAATACGGGAAGGTCATCGGAATCCTTGGCGCAAATGGTGTTGCCGGATGCGAGATAGAACATATTTGCATCGCCGTGAGAAGCGGAGCAGCCCCACTGGTCATCGATATCCCAGTCGCCGTCGCCGTCCTGAACGGTAGCTTTCTTTGCAAGCTCGATCATTTTATCGAGAGTCCATTCGCCGTCATCAACCATTTCGTACAGAGTCTTTTCACCGGGGAAGAGAGAAGCGTACATATCCTTGTTGAAGGTAACTGCGGTGGAAACGACCTTCTGCATAATGGAGATATCGCCGGTGGTGAAGTATACGATACCGTCAACGGAAAGACCGGAGGTAGCGTTTGCATCCCACCAAGGCTGAGAAAGATCGATATAAGCGGAAAGCTTTTCGCTGTTGAGAGCGTGAAGCTTGCCTTCCTGTGCGAGAGTAGCTGCGCCGGGCATAAAGGGCATAGCCATATCGTAGGTGGACATACCGCTGGCGATCTCATCGTTAAGAGTAGTGACAACGTTGTCTACGGGATGAGCAACGATCTCAACGCCGGTAAGCTGTTCAACGTAGTTATTACGCTCCATAACAGCGGTATTGAGAACCTCATCGGTGGTAGTATACAGATCGTAGCCTATATCTTCGGAATAATAGGTAGTCTGAACCTTGTTGCTGTAAACGAGTACGTCAAATGTGCCGTAGGTGCCGGAGGAGGTGTTCCAGGAGAATTCGGGAAGGTCTGCAACGTAACGTTCGTCGCCTTCTGCCTTGGAAACGTTGCCGCCCTTGCTTTCGTCGGGAGTGTTGTCCTGACAAGCAGCAAAAACGCTTGCTACCATAAGCACCGCGAGAAGAAGCGCGATAATGGAAATTCTTCTTTTCATTGGAAATTGTCCTTTCAAGTTTGTTTGTTTTTTATGTTGTTTTTTATTTTTTGTTATGAACGGAAGCAATCTGCCACGGAATTAAAGGAAACGGAAAGTCCTTTTTCCTCGAGTGCGCAGTATTCATCCGCATAAGCAACGGCGCCGGAGCGTATTGCCAGCAAAATATCCGTGCCTGCAGGCAGGGTGCGCTTGGGAGATGCGCCTTCGCCATCGCAAATGAGTATCGCCGTTTTTGCCAGAGCGAACAAGCCGCAAGCGTATTCGGGAGATATGCTGTCTGCGTGGTCAAGAATAAGCAGGGGTATGGAATCGAATTCCTCAAACTGCTCTGCAATCTTTTGGTAAGGCGCAATAATTACGGGAGAAAGGGTATACGGGTTGTTTTCCGGATCGGAAGCCCAGATACATTCGTAATAATGAACCGCCAGCCAGAACATTGTGGGAGTTACCTTTTTCATTATAAGGCGGTTTATATCCTGCTCGGTGCAAAGGAAGGTATCCTCCTCGCTTTTATCGGAAAAGAAATCTATACCGTATTCGCTGTATTCGCCGATAGTATCAAGCAGTTGCTTCTTTAACGCGGTTTCCTTCATAAGTGCGTTGTTTTTTGCAGCCATATCCGTAAATGCGTTAAGTATCTGCTGAGGAGACATTTCGGGGTCTATGAACGTGTCTGTTTCTGTCATAAACTGGGTGAACAGACGCTTACGCTCTTCTCTTACAGAGGCGAGTCCTCCGAAGGTGCGCACTCTTCTGGGAAGCTGTCCGATAAACATTTCCCACTCCATACGGCGCTCACGGAGAGTTTTTTCCAGCTCCTCACACTTCATAAGTGTCTGGGAAGCGGCAAAGGTTATACGCTTGCCCTCTTTAACGGGGAAGGTAATAAGCCCTTCGTGCTTTTTAACCTCGTTCACAACACGGTCGTTAAGAACGGAAAGGGCGGAAAGCTCACGGTATATACGGTCTATACATCCGTTTACGGAAGAGAAAGATACTCCGTAACGGCGGGCACAGCCTGCAAAAATTCCATCCGGTGAAAGGTTGTCCGTATTATACGCAGGGAGAGACTGAACGCTGCTCTTTACCTCTGCCCAATAGGAAGCAAGGTCATCCCCCGTTTCCGCAAGGCGGAGAGACGGAGACATATCGCTGCCGATGATAATAGGACGGGCAGGCACACGGGCAAGGGCGGAATTGATTATCCAATTGGTGGAAACCTTGCGTATGAATTCTGCCTTTTCCTCTGCGGAAAGGGTTATAAAGGAAATATCCTCATCGTTGCCCGCGCAAAGATCGCCGTAAAGCTTGTTGGGAACGCCTGCTTTGAAAATGCGGGCGTATAATCTGAGCATGGGCTTTGTGCCCTTTACGGGACGGGCGGGGATAATATAACAATTCTGATCAAATATAAAAGAGGAGTTATCCGCTCTGTTGGTTATGTAGCATTCGTTATAGGGAACTCCGCAAACCTCTTCAAAATAAGCGGTGGCAAGACGGATATATGCTTCCCAGGTGCCGTTTGCGTATATTGCGGAAATGAGTCTGGGGTTTGCCCCAAAATATCCGTGTGCACGGGCGCAATCGCCAAACACTATATCCCCTTCCAAAAATTCCTCGTTAAAATAAGGCAGGCGGTTTTCGGTAAAGGAAAGGGTCCCGTCCGTATGTAAAACCGCGGGAATGTAGTAAAGGCCCTTAAGCAGAGCGGGAGAGGAAGAAGAATATATACCTCCCGCAACGGTGGTGTTTACGGATTTTGCAACGATAAGTATATCCGTATCCGCCGTTATGCGCATATCCTCTGCCAGAGTTAAAAAACGGTTTGAATTTATTTTGCCTTGTAATATATCGTAGGAGTTAACGGGCAAAGCTCCCTGCATAGGCGGATAAAGCTCCGTACCGTTGTTAAGAGCATCAAACAGATATTTGGTTATGCTCAATGTCCATCCCTCCAAAAAAATGTTTATAAAGATACAAATATAGTGTAACATACTTTTTTGAATTGTGCAACTGAAATTTTTAAAATTTACATATTTTTTTGTTTTAATTAAACAAATCGCCCCAAGAAAAATCGGCTAAACATCGCAGTTTAGCCGATATGCTGACATTATAAGCATTTCTTTATATGCAAAGCTATATTTTCGCCCCAGACGGCGCAGCCTTCATCGCAAGGATGGCCGCCGTAAACGGGAGATGCCACATCGTCTCCTTCGCAAAGGAAAGCGGTGTTATCAAAGCATCGGAAGAAGGTGTTTTTTATATATTCGTTCACCTTTTTGCAGTTTTCCGCCGCAGAGGGAGGGTATTCAAAGGGAGGCACCGTCTGTACGATAACGCTTATTCCGCATTTTTCCAGAACACCCGCAACACGGGTGATATCCCTGCATATATCGGAAGCGCTTCTGCCGTGAAGCAGATCGTTTGTACCAAGACAGATAACGCAAATATCGCAGTCCTTTGCTCTTTTCAGCCAAGCAGCATCGGATGCGGCGTCGGACGAACGGGCATATCCTATGCCAATGTTATAAAAGGAATATTCCCTGCCAAGCTTTTCTGCGGCAACGGCACACCACCACGAATAGCTGTTGTGGGTTGCGCCTATACCTTGGGTAATGGAATCTCCAAGGAAGCAAAAACGCTTTTTTACTTCCCTCTTTACCTGCACCGCAAGGGGCACGGGGATCTTGGGGGTGCGCACCCAAGCGTCGTTTTCCATAACGAAGGTGGGGATAATTATTTCCTCGTGGCAAGGGAGCTTTTTGCCCTTGAAAGAGTATTCTACGCAGAGATATTCGCCGCTTTCCGCTTTTATCTTTACGGTATCGGTGAAAAAGCTTTCTCCGGGAAGTATGTTTTTATATGACGCACCTTCAAAAAGGATATCCGTAAACTTTTCGGACTCTGCGGGGTTTTCCATACCGCAGCGGGCAACAACGCCTACACGGGCATCGGATATCTGCCACTCGCCGCAAAGCATATTTGCAACGGAATGAGAACCGTCCGCAAAGGTGGAATCCACCGTGTTGCCGAACATAAAGCGGTATTCATCCCCTCCCGCAAAAACCTTGTAATATATTCTGCAAAGATGTGCCGTGTTATCGGATCTGAAGTATGTCTGGTCGGCGCTTGCCGCCAACGTATCGGAAACAAAAGCTTGCATAAGATCAACTCCT